>JAFGSM010000189.1 GCA_016934595.1 bacterium
ATAAGCTCTTTCCATCTCCTGAGGTCCGGAGGGCTGTATATATTTAATTTTTTATGAAGGATCCCCGGCAGTCCCTCCTCTTCAAAAACCAGGGGAATCTCATATATGTCATCCACGTCGAGTCCGGTAATAACCGCATTAGACTCAACATCACAGAAGCTTGAAATCTTTTCCTTGACATCCTTTGTCAGAAATTCAGGGCATCTGCCGATGATAATATCCGGAAAAATTCCCCTCTGCTTTAACAGGTTAACACTCTGTTGTGTCGGTTTTGATTTCTGTTCATTGACACCATATGGAATAGGAACATATGTAAGATGTACATAGACGATGTTTTCTCTTCCGGCGTCTTCTTTCAGCTGTCTTACGGACTCGAGAAAAAGCTCATTCTCTATATCTCCAACAGTCCCGCCGATCTCCACAATAACCAGATCCGCTGACTCTTCCCGGGCAATCTCAAAGATATGGTTCTTTATCACATCGGTAACATGTGGGATATATTGTACTGTTTTTCCAAGGTAGTCTCCCTTTCGTTCCTTCCTCCTTACCATGTCGAACACCTTGCCCATCGTCAGATTCCATTTCGATTTGCAGGTTACCCCCAGGAATCTTTCATAGTGGCCGAAATCCATATCCACCTCACCACCATCATCAAGAACAAACACCTCCCCGTGCTCATAGGGGTTCATGGTCCCCGGATCCACATTAAGATACCCGTCACATTTTATCGGAATGATTTTGAGTTTTGAGGAAAGAAGGTGTCCTATTGAAGCGGCAGCTATTCCCTTGCCTAGACCTGAAAGAACTCCGCCTGTAACAATTATATATTTTGTGGGCATTTGGACAGCTTATATATGATGATTTGAAAAGCTTCGATAAAATTAGATTTTCCACTCCCTTAGATGGTCAGGGATTCCAGCTTATATTACACTGTACTTATCTGATTTTTTTCAAGAGACTTATCCACATTACTGTTTTTAGTCAAGTGAAAAAGTCCCGTGTTCCGATTACGGGGCATTGTGGGATTGTTGAAAAATGGATTAACATGCTTAAATCTAAGGATTTTCAGGCGGAAATAAATGTTGAGAAAAATGGACATGAAATACTATATACACAAAATAGCCCAACTTCAAATACAATATGTTGTAGTTTATTGTTGACATGTCGATTTGCAGGAATTATCATGCGTGTTCTATATGATCAACTTAACCTGATACTCAAGAGGTCAAAAATGCCTAAAAAGAAGGTGCTGGTTGTAGATGATGAAAAAACCCTGTCGGAACTGATTACTCAATCCCTTGTTATGCTGGGTGATTTTTCTGTGGAAATGGCATTTAACGGCCGGGAAGCCTTGGAAAAATATAAGAATTTTCTGCCTGATATTGTTGTGATGGATGTTGAAATGCCGATTATGGATGGATATGAATCATCATCCAAAATCAAATCATTTGATCCCGACGCCAGGATTTTAATGTTGACAGGGAATCCAGGCGATTCCAGGGCCCGCAGGACTATTGAAGAAGGAATTGCCTTGACCCTCCTCCAAAAACCGGTAAAATTATTGGATCTCAATAGAATGATCAATGAAAATCTACCGGCATATGCCCAATAAATAGCACATCATTATATCAGTGAAATTATGACTTCCATAGTGGCCATTGTAGGGCGACCCAATGTGGGCAAATCGACCCTTTTTAACCGTCTTTCCAGGTCTCGGGACTCCCTAGTGGATGATACGCCGGGGGTTACGAGAGATCGTCTTTATGCTTCGGTTCGCTGGAACGGAAAACCTTTTATCATTATAGACACCGGCGGATTTGATAACCAGGGGAAGGAATTGCTGGCAGATCAGATCAGGGACCAGGTTATAACGGCAATAACTGAATCGGACCGAATCATATTTATGATGGATGGCCGCCTTGGGTTAATGCCCGGAGATGGGGAGGTTGCCGATCTTTTACGAAGATCCAACAAGAAAGTATTCACCGTTGTCAACAAGATTGACGGGCCTGAACAGGAACATCTGATCCATGAATTCTTCAGTCTGGGATCGGAAAAGCTCTATTCCCTCTCCGCGGCGCATGGATATGGATTGAAAGCCCTTATGGAGGATGTGATCCATGGGCTTTCCGGCGAGGATATAATGCCGGAGAAAGATAGCCAGGTCCGGGTGGCGGTTCTGGGAAGACCAAATGCCGGAAAATCGTCACTTATCAATCGAATACTTGGATCTGACCGGTTGCTGGTGAGTGAGTCGCCAGGTACCACGCGTGATTCAATCGATTCTCTCTTCACATATAATGAGAGGGAATATCTCCTGATCGATACCGCCGGCATACGGAGGAAAAGCCGGGTAAGAGAAAAGATCGATAAATTCTCCATGATTAAAGCAATCAGGAGTATTGACCGATGTCATGTTGCGGTTGTTCTCCTTGATGCTGGAGAGGGAATAGCCGAACAGGATGCGCGCATATGCGGCTTTGCCATTGACCGTTTCCGCGGGCTTGTATTGGCAGTTAATAAATGGGACCTAATAAGAAAGGATTCAGAGGCCAGGAGGTCTCTGGATAATGCCATTGATCGTCAGTTAAAGTTTATTTCATTTGCACCCAGAATAAATCTCTCGGCCCTCACAGGAGAACGGGTTAAAAAACTTTTTGAAAAAATAGATCTTGTATATGAACATTTCTGCAAAAGGATCAGCACTGGCGAGCTTAATCGTGCTGTGGAAGAAATGATTAGAAAAAGGCCTCCTCCCCAAAGCGGAAGATCAAGACTGAAATTTTTTTATGCTACACAGACAGGGATAAAACCACCTACGTTTATCATCTTTATCAATAGACCGAAAATGGTTCATTTTTCCTACAGGCGCTTCATGATAAATCAATTGCGTGAGTGTTTTGACCTAAAGCATACTCCCATACGACTGATCTTCAGGGAGAGAAGGAGACACTAAAAATACCTTTTATTTTTAAATATCATATCTACTCTCCTGTTATTTCCTCTCCCGGCCGGCGTTTCGTTTGAATCAACCGGTTTATATTCTCCATATCCTGCAAGGGCGATGACATAAGGGGATATGCCTTCCTTATTTATAAGATATTCCATTATATTGTATGCCCTTGCCAGAGACAGCTCTGCATTTGATTCAAATTTCAATTCATTTACCGGCATACTATCTGTGTGTCCGTCCAAATAAATCTGATAAGATGAAGAATTAATGAATCTACCCACTGGTTCAAGAACCGACTTCATTGCCTCTGTTAAATCAGCGCTACCCGGCTGAAAAAGGAGTTTATGCCCGAATACCAGTTTAAAACCATCCGGGATATCTTCAATAACGATCTGCCCCCCGCTTTCTCTTGAAAATGAATCACCGGTCTCAGCAGGGATATCAGTCGGGTCATCCGCTCTTTTAATAACAATATTATCTTTCAGACGTTGATAAATCCCTTCAATCATTACCTCCTTCGGCCTGTAAACTTCGCCATACTCTTTAAAATTTAATATCCCACAGGCACTGGTAAAGCTGGTAAACAGGCTCTTCAATGTCTTGTCATCCATTGAGGACATGGAAAGGAGCAGTACAAAAAAAGTAAGCAGGAGAGTCGCAAGGTCAGAAAAGGTAACCATCCATGTGGATATCTCCTTTTCATCCTCAGAAGTGATTTTTTCATTATTTTCCATGTAAATCCCCGGGTGTCCTGAAAAAGAAACCTTTGAAATCCAATATGGCCCCTATCTTGCCTGTTTTTTTCATTTTATAGGGAATGGCCTCACTTCGATCGAGAATTATTTCCACTTGACGATTGATATATGAATTTTTACCTTTATTTACAACGATCTCCGGATTCAGTCCGAATCCATGGGCGACCATTGACTCGGCAGGAATTCCAATTTGATCATGGAAAAAATAGAAAATAGTCATCGCCCTTTTTGCTGATAGAAACATCGCCGATTTCATGGGATCCTTATCGAAAACCGTTTCCGACGAATCCGTATAGCCCCGCAATTCAATAAGCCCGGAGCCTCCTTTAAGAATTCCGGCCAGTTCAGAAAGAAATTTTACGGTATCCGGCTTGAGGGTATAGGAGCCGTGATCAAAAAGGGTCTTATCCTTAATAGTTATCACGGTCCTGTCAAGCTGTTTGGACGTATTTAGATGGGATATCATTCCATGTCTAAGTGCGATGTTTCGTAATCTTTCAAACTGGATATCCTCCTTTACGAGAGGCGGGGAACCTGCGGTGATATTTAATCCTTTTGGATTCCCCAGAATGGATTGTCCTCCGGGTTTAAATCCGAAGGCTCCCACAAGCGAGTCGAGGGCAAGTCGCTTTCTCCTTTTGTCGATGGTGGCCATGCTTAACAGCAGGACAAAGAAGGTCAGCAGAAGGATCATCAAGTCAGTATATGTAGTCATCCATGAATTGGTAGAAATTTTAGCCGGCTCTTTTTCATCTTTTTTCATATAAACCTGTCACATTATTGAATTTTTAACGTCATGAAATTGACGATTAAAGACCTTTTATTTTGTTAGATAATCTCTTTATAGTTGGGAAATCCCAGGGTTGTCCGGTCGGGCTTCTTTGAAAGCCTTAAATTCACTAATTGCCGGATATTAAAACCATCAGCAAGGGATGCTAGAATTTCACCACGATTCCCGATATTAACCGGATTATTAAGCTGCCTTTAATTGAGCAAATAGTATGCCAAAGCCCCCTTGTCCCTAAAGAAAACCTTAGTTCGTATACATCTGATTTATCAATCCTGAAAGGGCTATTCTTATTTTGACCACGGATTATGGTTTACTGCCCCACCTTACAAATATATAATGATTTTTAGATCATCTCCAAAGTTATTGATCGATGATAAGGGTTCTAGGGGTCCGGGATTCAAGGATTCGAGTGAAATATTTAAGAACTATAAAGAATCAAAAAGTTGTCACCTTGAGCGTTAGCAAGGGGTCTCATGGTTTTGAGATTCTTCGCAGAGTTTATCCTGAGTGACATCGAAGGGCTAAGAATGACAGTGATAGATATGTCAAATTAAATAAGTCGTTCACTATAGAAACGCAAATAATGTTACAGGAGAAAATCCTTGAACCCTTGAATCCTTGACCGCTTTCTTCCAACTAATTGGGAGAAGAACCTGATTTTTTATTCTATGTATGATCATTCCACTCCCAGACATAAACTTGGGAGAATGTAAAATGGGAGAAAAAATAAAAAGATATCGTGATTACAACTCTTATCTAAGAGATATTTTTGGTGAACGTGTTCAGAAGATATCTCTTGACGCCGGATTCAACTGCCCGAATCGGGATGGGCTGATATCCCGAAAGGGATGCATCTACTGCGACTCAAGGGGGTCAGGGACGGGAGCACTTGTTCATAACAATATTTCGATTGACCAGCAGATTGAGACGGGGAAAGAACTCGCCAGAAAACGCTATAAAGCGGGGAAATTCATAGTATATTTTCAATCCTTCTCAAATACCTATGCCCCTGTCTCCAGGCTGGAAAACCTATATAGCCAGGCCTTGAGTCATGATGACGTTGTGGGAATATCAATCGGCACAAGGCCTGACTGCGTGGATCAGGCGATTTTGGGCCTTATCAATTCCTTGAGTAAAAAAAGCCTGTTATGGATTGAATTCGGACTTCAATCTGCCCACGATGTCACCCTTAAGAGAATTAACAGGGGCCATAATGTCGCCTGTTTTGATAAAAGTGTGATCATGGCCGCTGAGTATGGGCTTAATATCTGCGCTCATGTAATACTGGGTTTACCCGGAGAGACCCGCGAAATGATGTTGGATACTGCCCGACATATCTCCAGGCTTCCTATATCAGGCGTAAAAATCCATCAACTCTACATTGTTAAGGGGACTCCCCTTGAGACCATGTTTCGTAGAGGAGAGTACAGTTGCCTGGAAAGAGATGAATACGCAGGACTTGTCGCCGACTTTCTTGAAATTCTTCCTCCTCATTTTGTTATCCAGAGATTAACAGGCGATCCTTTTAGATCGGAACTTGTAGCACCTTTATGGGCAAAGGATAAGACAGAAAATTTAAGGCTTATAAATCAAAAACTTGAATGGAGGAATTCGTGGCAGGGGAAAAAATACCGATAATTTTTTGTTGGGAGATGGAGATCGATGACCTAAATATTTTTTTGGGGTCGTCCCAAAAGGGGGTGGTTAGAATCGGTATAAGTATGGCGAATAATTCCGACAGTGTGGATTTCTTTGAAAAGAACTTCCCAGATAGTCGCGTGATTAAAGATGAATTAATGAATCGATCCCTCGCGGATGTATTGAAATCTTTGCTGATGGGTAAAAAGATGATGAGGAAAATTGTCCCTGATATCAAGGCTACACCATTTCAAAGAATGGTATTGGAAAAGATAGCTGATATCCCTTTCGGTCAGACCCGGACTTATGGAGAGGTAGCCACTCTTATTGGGTGTCCCGGTGGGGCAAGGGCTGTTGGGAGGACAATGAGCCTAAATCCGCTTCCACTCATCTATCCTTGACACAGGGTTTTGGCCGCCGGGGGCATCGGCGGGTTTGGAGGAGGGGTTGAATTAAAGCGTTACCTCCTTGAAAGGGAGAAAAGGCATATAAATGCAATAACTTAAGATGGTTGACAAAATTAATTTAATATAATAATCTTTGCTCCTGATCATTTCATGAATAAACCAGTCGTTGTACCTCATTAAAATATTCTTATTCCGGTGCAGTAATTTCCGGTTAGGATATTGCAACAGAAAATATTAACCTATATCAATGGCCCATGGGGGTCTCTTTTCCGGAGCGATAAAATTAGAAGCAGATTTGAAGCATAAGGTGCCTGCCAGGCGGGCGAGTTGCGCCACACTATTATCGGGGACCTCTCAGTCCGGCTTCAATCCGCCAAACCCCATCGCCCGCCTCGTCCGGCATTATGCGAAAAACTTGCACATAATCAAGTCGCTTCCGGAAAAGAGACCCCCATGGGCCATTAAAAATC
>JAFGSM010000190.1 GCA_016934595.1 bacterium
ATTGTGAAGGTTACCGGGGCAGACTACTATATATCATCAGATATAAACGGATGGCCTGAATACTATGGTACTGCCACAACAGGCTATACTGGTGTTTTGGTAAAGTTTGACAGGATTCGATCCGGGGCGGAAAACAAATATTGGGATTGGACACAAAATCCACAAGATAAGGCTATCGAAATCATAGCGCTTGGGGGTTTGGGAGTGGGTCAGAGAAAGGTTCAGACCACATATCCTGGGGCGCTTATACAGTACGGTTTGGATCAATTTTATTATCCTTGCCTTTCCAATGAACCATTTTATATAAATGATTTGGATGGATGCATTTTGTTCTCAGGCAATCAGCTTGCGCTTAAAACCAATCAACCGCCTGTTATTAACATAAACCCTGAGTATACGGTCGACAAAAATGCCCTTTTACAGATAACCGTTTGCGCCTCAGATCCTGACGGGGACAATATAGTGAATATTGATCTGGGTGCTAACAAGCCGTCAGGGATGAATATCAGCTATCCGAATCCAGATCCAAACTGTGCCATCATAACATGGACGCCAAATACAGGTGGATTCTATAAGGATATTCAGGTCATTGCACAAGATGACAGCGGTCAGTCTACTAAGACGTTCACCGTTATTGTCAGGAATGGTCCGCCATCAGGGCCTGGTGGGGCGACGATAACACCGGCAAATCCGGTCACCACAGATACCTTGACCTGCAAGATAGACGATCCCAATTCTATTGTTAACCCTGATCCAGCAGACACCATATACCTTGATTTCGTTTGGTACAGGGTCGGATCAGCAACTCCCTTGGCCACCGATGCGAATGTAGTCTTAAACAGGCAGAATTCGAGTACATACACCCGTACCTTGGATGCCAGCAAAACCCAGAAGGGCTATGAGATATATTGCAGGATAACCGCCCACGACAAGGACGGTTATGCCGTTTCTCCTGTTGATTCAACCCATGTGACAGTGCTAAATTCCCCGCCCACTCAGCCGACGAGCCAGATCACGCCGCCAGGGCCTGTTCCAAACGATCAGTCCCTGACGTGCAATATTACAGGCACATCTACAGATCCGGATGGCGATACGATTACATATAAATTTACATGGACGGAAACAACAGGATCAGGCAAAACCTATCCTGCCAGCCCTGTTTTTTCATCGGAGATCTCGGCTGTCTTGCCTGATAGCCAGACAGAAAAGGGTGATGTGTGGAAGTGCGTTGTGACTGCAAAGGATACGGATGGCGCTCAGGTCTCAAAAGACAGCAACAACTCAGTGTCCATAGCAAATTCGCCTCCCAATCCCCCCAGCACGGTTACGATAACAACAACGAATCCTACTACCACTGTTCCGCTTGTATGTCAGGTGACACCTGCAACTCCGACCGATCCTGACCCTGAAGATACTCCTCAGTATGTATATAAATGGGAGACAACCGATGGGTCAAAACAGGTGACAGGCGGCGCAACTTTGGATCCATCGAATACAGTAAGGGGAGAACAATGGAAATGTACTGTATGGGCAAATGATTCTTATGTGGACAGCAATTCTGTTGTATCTAACAACACCGTTACCATCCTGAATTCCCCGCCCACAGGGCTCGCGGTCGAGCTAAGAACGGAAGGCGCCAGCGCAATCGATCCCAATGGGAATACCTATATAGATAAAAATCTGGTCTGTGTTGTGACAACAGTGCCTTCGGATCCGGATTCCGATACCATTACATATACTTATGAATGGAAGAAGGCAGGGTCAGCAACCGTGTTTAGAACGCAGACAAAGACGGATACAAGCGATACCTTGCCTTATACTGAGACGAGCCGTGGTGAACTTTGGTATTGTAATGTAACGGCAAGCGACGGCACGGACACAAATTTCAAAAAGTCGAACGAGGTCTATGTGTGCAATCGCGCCCCTGTCATTAATGTCAATATGAGCGCAGGGTCTCCATGGGATGAGGGCAATACCTATACAATCCAAGTAGTTGGCCAGGATGCAGACGGAGATGCACTGGTATATGAAATAGATCCCAATTATACGGATCCCAATGACCTGCAGGTAAAGGATTGGCTGCAATACGATCCTAATTCTCATACAATTACCGCAACGCCTCCGGCAGGAAGCTCGCTTGTCAATATGGGATTCGGCTACGGGATTTACAAGTTCAACTTCTTAGTGACTGATATAGTGTCAGAATCTCCGGCTTTGTCAATAACAACAAAGAAGTTGATTCAGGTGATGGTTCAGTTCCCTGCGCAGATAGTGGAAGACTTTGAGTATCCTTCAAACAAGCCTACGCTGCTTGACAATGGATGGTATTCATTAAAACCAGGCGGATTGATGACCCTAAAGCAGGAAAATGCAAGCGATCCAAACTCTAATCACTATCTACAAACCACAACACCCTCAACAGGACATTTAAGCTACAGTTTCGTGAAGTTTATCGATAACAACGTGTTTACATATCCGGAGTTGCGGTTCTTTATAAAGGATACAAACCTCTATTATTTTGAAGCAAGCATTAGGGCAAATCTCAATACGGTAGAAAAGAATTATTTCCTGCGTTACGTGCCTCAGGATCCGGTTGACCAATATTCAGTATCAGGAAATTACATTATATATAATATCGGATCTGCCAAAATTGACCCGAATGGCGTAGATGTAGTAAGGAATATGGAACAGGATATCTTTAAGTCAACGGGTTATCATTATATGTACCTTAAAGATATATTTTTATATGGAAATATCGATTACATTGATGATATCAGAGTATCCCCCGGCATAGTGGACAGAGATCCCCCCAAGGATGTCAAAAATCTGACTGCCCTTCCAGATGAGAAGAAGGTGACCCTGTACTGGGATTTGGACCCGAATCAGACAGAAGACATTTCAGGATACAGTATCTATATGGATAATGCGCCTTTGCCTGCCGATCCTAACGCACTGAAGAATTATTTCTTAAAAGATGTCGGGAAAGACGTCACTTCTTATGTGGTTACAAAGGATAAAGCCGGCCAGAATCTTATAAATGGCACGACCTATTATTTTATTGTCAAGGCATTTGACGCTGCTCCCAAGAGGAATGAAAGCGCAGGAGTCGCAATAAGCGCAACGCCGCAGCAGGATACGGATGCTCCGCAGCCGCCGGAAGGTCTAACGGCTGCATCTGAAAACAGGAAGATAAAGCTTACATGGAAGAACCCATCCGGTCAGGATCCAGACCTTTATGGCTATGTTATCTATTATTGTGATTGCGGAGTCAACTGCAGCGGTTGCTATAGCGATACGGTGACTGCTCCGGATAATGACCCGAATCGCGTCTTCGAGCATTTTATTTTGAAAGATACATCTGGCAATCCATTGGAATATGGCACGACTTATACTTTCACCGTCAAGGCAAGGGACAGCGCACTGATTCACAATTTTTCAGACGGCGTGAAGGTTTCACATACGCTTACTGTGCCGACATACAAATTGATCGACAACTTTGACGAGGGCTATGCCGCAAGCGATACCCTGACGCAGCAAGGCTGGTACAAGTTGCCAGGTACAGGCCAATTTAGCAGGAAAGGCACTGCTGACCATTATCTGAGCATGACAAGCGGATACAGCAGCCCATACATACTAAATTTTATCATAATGAAATGGATGACAAACCCTGAAGATTATTGCAATCCGGGCCTTAGCATGCTTATCAAGTCACTCGGGGATTTCAGGGTAGATTTATATATCAAAGGGAAGGATGGCAAGACATATTTTATCTCATATCAGGGAGATAAGAACGCCAATGCAGACAGCGGGCCTTTCACAGAACAGGTGCGTACTTATGTGTATAAACTTGGATGGAAGGACATAGCAAAAGACGGCACTGGCGCGCTGATATGGAATGAGGTGACGAGGGACATTGATGATGACCTTGTGAATGCTTCTAAAACGGGAACCACAGAGGGGGTTCATTTCGATCATATAATAGGTATTTTCCTGCGGGGCACAATGGACATCGATGAAATAAAACTTGAACAGGCGATAGCCGATCCACAGAACCTGAATGCGAGGCCGAACGATTCGACTGTCATGTTGAGCTGGACTGTAGCTGATCCCAATCAGGTTGAAAACACAAAGCTATATATCGGCAGCAATCTTGTTGATCCCAATATGAATGCAAGCCTGATCGCAGGCACAACGAATGACTTTCAATATCAAGTGTCTGGATTGACAAACGGCACAACCTATGTATTTACCGTCACTCATGTCATCGGAGGAGAAGAAAGCAAAGGGGCAAAGGTAAGCGCCACACCAAGGGCATTCCAGGGCGTAATAGAGACATTCGAAAATATCAGTGGCTGGACAAAAGGATGGGGTACAGTTACGCCCGAACCCGGCTTTGGCGTGACCTATGATTCTGAGGCGCAGAGCAGCGTCATGTATCTTTCGCCTACACAAGCTTATCCCGAGAGATTTTCTGTAAGCAAGCAGGTAAACAGGAGTTCAGTCACCAATATCTCACTGCGAATCAAGGCTGAATCGGATTTTATTATTCGGGTAGGGATAACAGATGATTACGGATCATTTAATATCGGGTTTGTCTCAGGCGGCACTCCAGGGGCCCTTGTTTATATTGATTATAGCTCTGTAGCTTACTATGCCCTTGGCGGCGGCTATACTGATGGTGAATGGCACAATATTGACAAGAATCTGAACAGCATCATAAATGGATTATTTGGTACGAATCTGGCTACGATTCAGAGTGTGACATTAGGCGGAAAGATACGGGTGGATGACATTGGATTTTATTAACAGTTTTAATCTTTTTTGAGGTTTTAAAAAAAGGGGCGGCATGATATGCCGCCCCTTTTTTAGTAATCGTATTTCGCTTATTATTCGAAAATATCCTGGCCATGATTTACAACATCCCTGCAAAGCAGCTACCCAGCCCGGTGTTCATTTCTCTAATCTAGCCTACATTCATAACTAATTGATTCGCAAACATCACTTATTTGATCCTGCAGAAAGTCAACGGATTGCAGTCTATATTTCATAAAAATTTTTTGTTTAATCATTTGTTTTATGCTGGCCTTAAAATATCGTTATAATATTGATTTTTAAAGCTTTATCAAGAATTTTTTGTTTCTCTGCTTCATAAACAATCCGAAAAAGCACAGTATTGTTTAGTCAAAGCTATCTTTTATTTTTTTGCATGAGGGGCAATAATTAATATTATAAGTTCAAATATATTAATTAGTTAGCCGATATTTCGGTCTGTTTAAGCCGAAGAAAATCATAAATGGTACAGGTTTTGCAAAAGTATAATACAAACAATGAGATCAAGGGGAATATGTCAAATAAAGTTTGAAGATTAATAAATTATTTTCAAATCCCCCCCCAATGGGTAGGCCGATTTTTTAATCGGGTTGGCGGCGAAAGCCGCCCCTATCCATTGCCCAAAATTTTGTGCTTTTGGATAGTTTAAAATTAAAGGAGAAGTATGGCATGGTGGATCTGTTTATCTTGGTGGTGAGCAGGGATGCCAACTTTAAGGACTATATTTGCAATCATCTGCTCATGGACGGGCACTATGTAGACACGACGGATAAGCCTGACATTGCCAGGAGGATGCTTCAGGCTATGCGTTATGACTTGGTCCTTTTGAACCTTTCCGAGTTTAGTAAAGAAATAGAGGCGCTGTCGGAAGAAGAGATCCATGAGATCAATCCCGATTCAGAGGTTATATTTTTATTTAACCCAAATATCGAAAATGATAAAGATCTTATGCCTAACAAAAGGATTGAGAACTGTCTTGTTGAGCCATTTCTGTTTGATGATCTGCCATCGCTATTAGAAAAGGTGAGGCAAGAAAAGGCGTTAAGGACAGGTAAGGATGTCGAATCACAGAGAAAAAATCATATACTTAGGGAAAGAAGAAAGTGCGAGCGCATAAAATCAGAGATTCCTGTCAGGTGTACATTCATTTATCCATTGGGCAATATACCGTCTGAGGAGAATATATCTAAGATCATCGACATCGGCCAAGGTGGAGTTATGTTTAGGATTGATTTCAGGGTAAAATTTTCTGAATCTGTCTATCTTAATATATTACTTCCTACATGCACTTCACCGATTAATATCGAAGGGCATGTAATATGGGACAGATTCAATAGCTCAGATCCCTGGCGTTACATGGGAGTCAAGTTTTTTAACCTGAATCCGGAACATAGGAAACAGATCGATTCCTTTATCAGCTTAAAACGTTAATAGATTCAATTTTCATAATTAACGTCCATCCCCCAAAAAGCGCTTATCAACAACCAAAATTATTATTGAAATCGAAAATCGATTCCCTATAGATTCCCTGTATTTTATATGACGGATAAAATCTATACATTCAAAAAGATTTATGACATTTACATAGAAGCATTTTGATTAGTTTTTATGTTTCATGGCAACTGCTCAATATCCTTTGGAAATAATAACTCATTGCCGTTTATAAGCATAGTTTAGCTTATATTGAACATTTACGTTTCATGAAATAAATTTATGAAAAAATTATTTCGGCGTCGGGTGTTTTATTATATGGCATTAATATTGCTTGAATTATAACGAAGATAAGTATATTTGACGATGTATTGTTTTTATTTCAAACTTCTTAATATAAATCAGGACAGGGGGGATATAACAATCCTTGATCTAAATCCTATCTAACAAGTTTTGATAAAAACACAAAAAGTTAAGGTTAGGTATCTTTGAACTCTTGGCGGCAATTTTTTTGCAGGTTTAGATTTTTTTGATTAAACATTCAATGATCTTCGATTTGCAAGGGGGGATAAAAATGCCCACATGGATTTTCACCACAGCCGATGATTTGTTTATTTTTTGGAGGACTATGCAAATGCACCTTCTTAAAATTACATGGTTGTCGATTTTATTGGTCATGATAATCCAAATAGTCATATTTATAAGAGCTGATTTTGTGCGCGCACAATTCTATTTCCCTGTCACAACAGGCATTTTGGATTTTTATAATTTTGGCACAATGCGTTATGGCAGCCTGTTTGGATTGTCAGGCACAATACCCACTTTTTTGTCCGGTGCAGGCCTCATTGGAAGCGCATATCCGTTTGAGCCATTTTACAGTGGCGGAGTTTTTGGTGGATTTTATGGCATAACATGGCCATTCGGGGTTTATCCATGGCCTTATTTCCTTAATTTCTAAAAAAGCCTGTTTGTATGTGGACGATTCGGATTGCTGCCATTTTTTAGGGAAAAGATGTTTAACAATAAATAAAAATGGAATTCGCGCGATGTTTTTTGTAAATGAAACACTCGCGCCTAAATTCCAGCCCAGAGGCAAATGAAAATCCATTGAGATTTTCATTTGAGAGGCATGAAAAAAGATTTGAATTTCAGATTGATTGTAATCATTTTCATAACAATTCTTTCAGAAACGCTCTGTTTTTCATTTCATGTCGGGATCGCCTCTGCATTTTCTGTCTTGCCCCTTAGAACATCGCCGCATCCCTTATATGCCCCGCAGGAGGTATTGATCAGGTTCGTATCTTGGGCAAGTTCGTCAGAGATACAGAATATACTCGATCTTTTCGTTGTAAAAAACATGCGCAAGCTTCATAAGGATAACCCAATTTTCAAGATAGAACTGGCTCTGCCTGTCCAGGTGGAGGAAGCAGCGGCACTTTTAAAGTCTTTTCCACTGGTGATTTATGCCGAACCTAATTATTATGTCGAGGCGGAATTTATACCAAACGATCCGATATATATATATCAATGGCACATGGGGATGATCAATATGGAGGCAGCATGGGATGTCCATAATGGATCCGGAGCGATAGTCTCAATACTGGATACAGGCATAGCATACCGCAATGTATTCCCCTATGCAAAGGCTCCGGATCTGGCAGGCACGTCAATTCTCCCGGGATGGGATTTCGTCAATGACGACCCTTATCCTGACGATGATCATGGACATGGCACACACATAGTCGGTACAATAGCGCAGACCACGAACAATCTGCTCGGATGTGCAGGAATAGCATATGGATGCAGTATACTTCCCGTAAAGGTTCTGGACGAAAACAGCAACGGGCTTTTGGACGATGTTGTCTCAGGCATATATTTTGCCGTTGATAATGGCGCCCATGTTATCAATACAAGCTTCGGTACCGTTACTCCATCTCAAACCCTGGAGGATGCCGTAGATTATGCCGCACTTAACGGCGTAACTATTGTATGCTCTGCTGGCAATGGGGCATCAACCGCTCCGCATTATCCGTCTTCTTATCCTGCATGCATAAGCGTCAGTGCAGTAAAATATGACAAGACCCTGGCCTTTTATTCAAACTATGGCACGGATATTGATCTGTGCGCCCCTGGCGGCAGCCTGGCATATGATCAAAATCTGGACGGCAAACCTGACGGGATAGTTCAGCAAACCCATGACGGGATAGATTATCAAACGTTCAATTATTTCATATTTCAGGGGACTTCATGTGCAGCGGCTCATGTGACAGGGGTTGCAGCGTTGATTATCGGGGCAAGCGGAGGTGCGCTAAAGGCAGATCAGGTAAAATCCATACTGGAGGCAACCGCGCAAGACCTTGGCGGCATTGGATGGGATCAATATTTTGGATGGGGACTAGTGGACGCGGCAGCGGCATTAAAATCCTTGCCTGTAATCGCTACAGTATCATCAGTCACAGCATTGCAGCCGGTACCTAATATATTGCCGTCCATTGACCCTTATATAACATTTGGCATAGAGACAGCATTGGCATCTCCTGTACCCTATATGATCACTCCCTCATTTGGAGGTCCCCCGCAATGGACATATTATCAAAATACATATTTCCGGGGGATGCCAGCGATAACGGGGTATCCTTACCCCTTTCCGGTCATATATACAGATCAACGGTATGTCTCGCCATGGCTATCACAAGTGTCTTTTTCAGGAATCCCCAACAACTTTGTTCCACAGACTTATCCCGTCATGCTTGCATGGCAGTCATTTATACCCTCATTTCCATCATGGGGTACAAATTGGCGTTATTCTGCCCTATACAGATAGGTATCATAAAAAACTGTTATATTTTCATTAATTTTATGACCCGAAGGCGGGATTTAGATCTCTATTGCTATTTTATTAATAAATATATTACCTCATTAAGTATAATGATATTATAATTTAAACGAAGTAACATTTTAAAATGTCAATATATTAAATCTACAGATATATTATGCTGAAATTTTGGCTTCACCAACTAAATCCCCTGTAATGGCACA
Source organism: bacterium (assembly GCA_016934595.1). Classification (GTDB taxonomy): domain Bacteria; phylum SZUA-182; class SZUA-182; order DTGQ01; family JAFGSM01; genus JAFGSM01. Next base: position 9,301 of record JAFGSM010000190.1, read on the forward strand.
CCTATTGCTTTATTTAGAATGTATAAAAAACCAATAGACAAAACAAAAAATAATTATTGAGTTTTACGCATCTAATTCAGGTGGAATGGCATAAGCCAGCTTTTCTCAAAAGAGCGTAATAAAACAGATAGACATTTTTGCTTTTGAGGTTGCCGGGCTTTTTATAATACTGGCACTCATCATAGATAAAATGCCTTGAATTTCTAAATTATTTTAGGAGGTGGTATATCAATCAATCGATGGAGGATTTAGATTTTATTTGAATTATTTGAATTATGCAAATCTCAAAATACCCTTGTAAACGGAAAAAATTGCCGAAGGTTTAATTTTGATTTTTTGATTTTTTCAAAAGTTTGATTAATCCTCATATTATATAAGTTTATGACATGGAAAAAACCTTACGGACAATCATAATGTTTACATATATTATCGTAACTTCTCAAAAACTATATGGTATCGTTAGCCCAACAGATTGATATTAAATATATTTGATTATTTTTACCACACGGTTTTTGAGAAGTTAC
>JAFGSM010000191.1 GCA_016934595.1 bacterium
ATGAAAATTCCTATGCGATCAAGTTATGGGAATCGATGTTTAAGCTAAAGCATAGCTTTCATAAATGAAATGGCTTTAGGATCATCCAAACATCGCTAAATTTATCTTTTAGAATAGATTCCAATTTTACACGGTTTGAGCTGAAGAGTTAGATATCCAGCCTGTCTTTCCATCCGGAAGGGAGATCTTCATCCATCCATCCGTTTTTTCCCTTACCCTGAATTCTGCGCCTTCGTGCAGGATAAAGAGCGGGGAATGGCTGTCCCCGTTTCCTGATCTTACGGTTGCCTCTGCCGATATCACAATCCCATGATGGATAAATTTGTACGAATATGCCTTTATCCCAAAGGTTATCCCGAATATAAGAAGCATGATTAAGGCCGTATTTCTTATCCATCTCAGGCCGTCGTTTTGTTTATATAAAAGTACGAGCGCTGCGATCCAGAATATGATATTGGCAATAATAAAGAGATAGCAAAGCTCCATCATGCTTAGCCAGTGGTACCAGAAAAAGAATACACGGGCAATATCCGCCTTATCCTTTGTCTCTATCTTGTCTTTTGTTTGATCAAGGACATAATTGAGATTGAATCTCAGATCCCCGTCACGGGGCATCAGGCGCTCCGCCCTTCTATAATTGACAATGGCCTTTCCTATTTCCCCCTGTTTCGTATAGCAATTGCCAAGATTGTAATAAAGATCGCCTGAATGTATACCTCCATTTATAATCCCTTCATAGAACTGAGCTGCCAAAGCATAATCGCCGTTTTCGTATGTCTTGTTTGCCTCAAGAAAAAGCTGAAGAGTGTTTTCTTGCATCCGGGCTGATAAGACCGCCGGGATATAAATTATGGCAAGCATGGATATCATTATGATAAGAGAAAGATATAGCATCAGCCCCCTTATCGCTTCAGGATTAAAACATCGTTTTTTGTCAGTCAATATTTTCCCTTTCATCTGAAAATCCCCTTTGGGTATTTTCATCCTTCTTTGTGAATCGAAGATTCACGGTTGTTTATAGTATTGGAATCTCCTTTTTTTATCCCCTCATATCCATCGGGTCAGTTTGTTGATTAAACTTTCTGTTGCAGTGAAAAGGGCATCCCTTTCTTCCTTGTCCTTATGGATTGCCCCAAACTCTCCCATCTCTAAAGTTTTCAGATGCCCGTTAAGCTCTCTTCTTAATTCTTCAGGCACTTTAAGATTATTGAGCATCTGGTCGATCTCAGCCGGGGTCAGGGCCCTGCCTGCGACATTAAGGCGGTCTCCTATAAATTCCTTCAAACCATGCGAGGTCATGCTGTAGAATCTTTTCCTGTCCTCATCCTTTAGAGACTTGATGGACTTCCTATTCTTTTTCCACACACTAAGGGCCTTTTTCCTTCTATAGTACGCCTTGTCCGTGACAAGGCGAAGTTTTTTCTTTTCCCATGCGAATGCCGAAAAGAAGGTCAGGGGAGGAATGACAAGCATGAGAAGCAGAACAGGGCTGTTCCATTTCATGGATTGATCCCTGACGGCAGCGATGGACGTCTTCTGCGGGAGTATATCCTTCCCAAGAAGTTTTATCTCCTCCTTTGTCACTGTATGCCTTTCCGCCTCGACCAGATTTATATTCTCCTCTTCGGCCCCAGGCAGTACTGTTATTGATATAGGTTTTGTTGAGGCTACAACATATTTTCCGGTTTCAGGGTTAAGGAACGGGAGCTTTATGGCAGGCATCTGATAATCTCCCGGTTTTGTAGGCACTATGGCCTTTTTATATGTCTTGATTCCGGAAATCCCGTCAAGGGTAGTCTTTATATCAAGCGCAGGTTTGTCTTCATATACCTTGAATTCCGCAGGGATATCGCCAATGCCCGGGTCTGGTATGGATTGGACATTTCCCCTGCCGGAGATGGAGATGGTGAGTGTTGCGGATTCCCCTGCCTTTATTTGATTCTGGCTAAGATTAGCCTCGATTTTAAAATCTCCTACAAGGGGTGTGGCAAACTCTGGCTGTGCAGGCGCAGGAAGTGGCCTAACATTTAGCGCAATAGGTTTGGATGAGAGCAGTTCCATCTTGCTTTCGTATCTGCCTAGGCCTCCAAAAAACGGGTCATCGAAGAAGGAGTCAAAAGGCGATCTTGTCCTCCTTTCCCTGGCATATAGAACCTGGCACTGAATCCTGGCTTCCGGTATGGTCAAAGCCCCTGATTTTTGCGGGAAAAGGGCATATCTAAGCTCTGTGACGCTGTATTGCCTCCCTTTTATTATCTGGTTGAATTCCCTTTCCTTGCCGAGCTTTTCGGCCTGAAATCCTTCAAATTCCAGGGGCTCGAGGCTTGCGCCTTGTATCTTTATCGCGCGGTAAAGCCTCAATGTATAGATGATCTGCTGGTTGACAAAAGGTTCTTTTACGTCCACCTCTGCGGTTAAAAATATACCGTCTTCGGCCTCAACGCCTTGAGGAGGGGATGCCTTCTCTGATACATTGATGATAAGCGTCTCCGTGTATTTGGTCTCTTTGCCTGTGCTTATAGGTATAGGGGGTATGGCGATCCTGCCCTTTTTCAGAGGTATGAGGACATAGTTGAAATCGAGGCTTGAGCTGAATTGGTTGTTTACTATCTCAAACCTTGATGACCTTCCTCTTGAATAGACCTCGTATGCATTAGATTCAGGGAATTCAGGATCGGACGCCTGTTTTGTGCCCTGGACGGATATGATAATCTGAATCTGTTCTCCTTGAACTACATTGGTTTTATCGGCCCTTATGCTTACATCAAAGTCAGCGAGGGCAGGTTTTGCGCAAATAATAAGCAAAAAGGTCGCCAGAAGTGATAGTGATATAAAATGATGTTTGCCTTTTTTAATGTCTGTCTTATTTATCTTTTTCATATTAGCGGTATTCTCGCCAATGATTATTTTAGTCAAAGAATTTTCCGATTTTCCGTATTAAACGCTTATGGCGCTTCACCGCGCGCCATGAATCTAAATTTATCGCATAGGATTTACCGTTTTTTTCATGCGGGATTTCGGACAGGTTTAATCTCTGCGGGTTTAATTCCCCGCCCCCCTCGGGGCGATCTAAAAGAATAAAATAATTCATTATAATACCCCGCTGCTTGCGGC
>JAFGSM010000192.1 GCA_016934595.1 bacterium
AATCTGAAAGTTTTCTCCATCAACCACTGATGTCGATTTGTGATTCAGCCCACTCAACTACCGCCTCAGCGATACGGAGGGCCTCTTTGAAATCCTCCTCAGTAACCGGCTCGGAGGTGCCTGGATATCTTGTTTCCACTGCATATTCAGTCAAGATAGCAGATTCCCGTATCTGTTCAGGCAGACTAACCTTATTGTTCTCTAAAAGAGTAAGTAATTCAGCAAGGTCATGGACAAAACGAAATTGTATACCGAAAGACACGAGCACTGCTTTTAATGCCTTTTCAGCAGCCTGTTGAGCATCGAAACAGAGGTCCTCCCAAAACACCTCTTCCATTTTGGTCTGTTTGGCACGGATGAGATTGCTCCTCGCCCTTTTTATCCATGACTTTGGTGTTCCGAGATCATTCAGATCATGCGGCATAAAGTACCCTCCCTTCTTTAAGGGCCGGCTGGATCACCATGCCGATAGAATCCTTATATTTTTCTATATCATCTTCAGTTACCACTATAATGTCGGAAGCGAAACCCACCCCAATAAGATTCCGGTAGATTCTCTGTGCGGTTCTGCGCCGGTGCATTCCGGAAGGAACAATAATAAGCAAATCAAAATCACTATCAGGCCCCATTTCCCCACGGGCTGCAGATCCGAATAAAATGATCTTTTTCGGATGGACAGTGTTGATAATCCTTTTAACAATTTTATTCAACATCTCTTCTATTAAAGGATTCTCGATTTTGTAAGGAACCTTTTCTTTCCCTTTGTGTTTCATATTAGCCTCCACCTAATTGTGAATATAGTCTCTTCTTCTATCTCCTGATTCAAGCGGGCCTCGATCCGATCTATCAATGCATCCTTCTGAAGCTCGACGTCCTTGGCGGCCCTATCGTATTCCCGCCATGCTTCATCCCTCTTTTTGTCGAGGGTACGGATCTCCTTCTGGATCTCCAGCTTTTCAGGGAGATTTGGAGCTATGCGCGCCTGTTTTTTTAATTCGTTTATCCGGTCATCAAACTCCTTGAGGGAGGTCTTGAGGGACTTTCGCCTGTCCTCTGCCCAGCGGTTGAGTTTTTCCATCTCCTCTTCAAAGAATACGGCATTTCGCTGTGAGATATCCTCCAGCACACTGTTTTTGTGCCGCATATAGGTTGTGTTGACATCATCAGCGGCACACAAAGGGATGCCTGACCCTATTACAGCAGGGATATTGAACAGACGGCGGGCCTGATCCGAGTCCAGTTCTTCACCCTGGTCGGTTATGGCTGCCGTCATGATATAATCCTCCGCCTCCAGCGCCTTGACGGTCAGACGTTTGGCAATAAGGGTTCCGGATCTGCCGACAATGGGGTCGAGGATAGATATCCTCCGGTCATATGCAGAGTAATGAAACACCAGTTCCGCACAGGGGAGGGCTTTAGCCAGAGCGGATTCAATGACCCATTGCGCCAGGGGATGCTGGAGACGGTAATGGTGCCCCATTTCATCCTGGCGCTTCAGTGTGTAAAGACCGCCTGGGATATCATGCCTTGGTGACTTTTGCAGTTTAAAGGTCAGGCCTTTCTCATCAAAGGAGGCATTCCCATCGAGGAGGCGGGTGGTTATATCCCAGAGCAGGCATTCATAGCGGTTCAGGGATGCCTGGGCCTCCGCCTTGTAGACGTTGAGCTTCTCTGCAACCTCTGCATCAAAATTCTCCAAGAGCTTCTTTCGGGTTGTCCGCATGTTTTCATCGATCTCAGTGCTCAATTCTGCCTGCAGTGCGTCAAAAGACGCCTGTATCTCCTCAGTGGTTCTGCAGGTTTGATAGATCTCTGCAATGCGTTTTTCAAAATCGACCCCGGACTCTATGCTCCCCAGCACCTCGTCACTTGCCCCAAACACACCGCTGAAGAGACGGAATTTTTCGGAAAGGAGTTCATAAACCCGCTGGTCTGCTGCATTGTTCTTGTTCAGAAAATTCACGACAACAACATCGTGCCTTTGCCCATAACGGTGGCAACGACCAATGCGCTGCTCTATTCGTTGAGGGTTCCAGGGCAGGTCATAATTCACCACCAGGGAACAAAACTGAAGATTGATCCCTTCGGCAGCCGCTTCGGTGGCGATCATGATCTTGGCCTCCTCCCGAAAATAGTCAACGAGCGCGGCCCTGGTGTCGGCTGTGCGGGAACCGGTGACCTTATCCGTCCCTTCATAACGTGTTTTCCAGTTGGCATATATTTCACGGGATCTTGCATCACTGTTCGATCCATTAAAAAGGACGATGCCATCGGCATACCCATTCTCTGAAAGAAGCTTGAGGAGATAGTTCTGTGTGCGCCGTGATTCGGTAAATATGACGGCCTTTTCCGCACCGCCCAATTCGAGGGCCATTCTGAACCCTATCTTAAGCGCCTTCAGCATTGCCTCCCCTTTTGCGTTCTGTGTAATCTTCATGGCCAGATCGAAGAAGCTGTGAAGCTCGTCGATTTCATGCTGGATGATGATGCGTTCTTCAGGGGTGAGCGGTTCAGGGGGCTCATCTTCATCCTCTTCCATCTCGTCGGCCAATTCGTCGTATGCCTCAAAATCCTCCTCAAAGATTTCCCGGGCCTGGGTAAATTTTTCGTCTTCCCTGAGACGTCGCTCCAGTTTTTTTGCAAGGGAATCCAAGGCACCTGCTATGGCAAAGGTGGATGAGGCCAGGAGCTTCCTTAAAACAAGGGTCATAAGCGTGCGCTGGCTTACCGGCAGGGCTTGCAGGTTCGGGCGGCGCAGGTATTCTGATACCAGGTCGTAGAGGGCATCTTCCTCCTCGGAGGGGATGAATTCCTGGGTGTGTGCCTTTCGCTCCGTGTATTGGATATATTCGAGGACTTGACGGCGAAGCGTCCTTTTGCATATCACGTTCACGCGCTGTTTGAGGTCATCAAAACTGTCGTCAGAGGTCAAACGGGCAAACTGGCTCCTGTAGCTTTTCAGGTCGCCGAATGTATGCTCGTCAATAAAGCTGACCAGACCATAGAGTTCAAGCAGGGAGTTTTGCAGAGGTGTGGCGGTCAACAGGAGCTTTGGGGCATGATCCAGTGCCAGTTTCAGCTCCCTGGCGATCTTGTTTCCGCTTTTATATACATTTCTCAGCCTGTGGGCCTCGTCTATGACTATCAGATCCCACTGTACGGCCTGTACAAATTCAGACTTATTCCGGGCAAAATGATAGGAACAGATGACAATATCCTGAATATCAAAGGGGTTATCTTTGCCCTCCTTGACCGCCCTGTTAAAGGTCCTTGCCTCCAATATCTGTGATGGGAGATAGAATTTCTCCTGAAGTTCCTGGTGCCATTGTTTTCTTAAACCGGATGGGAGGATGATTAAGAGCTTTCGTTTTCGTTCCGCCCACTTCTGCGAAAGGATAATCCCCGCCTCGATGGTCTTCCCAAGCCCAACCTCATCTGCCAGGATTGCCCCCTTTGAAAGGGGTGATCGAAACGCAAACAGGGCGGCATCAACCTGATGGGGATTCAGGTCAACCTGGGAATCCATGAGGGTAGCGGTGAACCGCTCCACGCTGTCTGACGGACAGCGGCGAACAAGTTCGTTCGCAAACAGTTTAGCATGATAATCAGTGATCATAACAGGTGTTTTGTTTCTAGTTCATAGATCCCTTTTTCTGTTGATAACAAACATATAATCATCCATGATAACTTCTCAATATCCTGTGGAAATATTAACTCATTGTCAGATAGGAGTATGGTTTCCCATAGCATATTGAGCGGTTACAATCCATGATAAAGTATATGCTTATAAATATAATTTATCAATCTTTAGAATTAACAACATTCCCTACGGCTTGTTATGGGATTAGCAAGCGAATATAAATAAAAAACGAATTTCTTACAATTATCTAATCCTTTTATGATAGGGAAGCATTATAAGGCATAATGAAGAAATGATTAGAGTGTAACCAAAATGGAACTTTATTGCTTGTTCCAAGTTTCCAGATTTACAGGGCTCTATCTTTCTCAGAAATGACAAATGAAAATTGCACCATTTTGGTTACACTCTATTCAATTAGTTTACTTCCCTTCTGATTGATTTTAGCAGGGGAGTTAACTTATTAGCGGAATAGGGCAGGGCAGGGAGCCCGCCCGCCTTCCCTTCTATAATGCTTGTGGGAAAGGCGGGCAGAACCTGCAATAAGGGATTATTAATGTATCCTAACCACGGTCAGGTTTTTTAATATCCCTTTTTGTTGTTGGAATAGGGGGTTTGAAATAAAGTCCACTGGGGAAATAGCGCTTCATAAGGCGATACAGTGTTTATAAATGGCAGTGGCATGGCAAATTTAAGATTTAACCATCCCAGATGATTGCCGTTGTTATTGCCAAATGCATTATTAATCGCATTGGCATTTTTGAAACTATACTGATTCAAAAATCCGAATGGAGGGTACTGAGTCATCGAAAAACCTGGTGTCGCCTCGCCCGCGTTTGTCATCATGAATCCCAGACCAAGGTCTAAAATAGAGCTCATTTTGGCGGTAGGTCCCCATTTCGTCTGATGTTTTGAGTTGTTCTCATCAAGGTATTCAAGATAGGCGATCAGGTCGTCGATCTTCATGCATATCTCAGCCTGTGCAGCAGGATCGATGATCCAGTCATTGTTCAGGTCTCCATCAACAGAACCGTCGCATTTTGACCTGATATCATGGAATAGTTTCTGTATGGAGGCGAAATCATTGTCGTTCTGGATCATTTTATCAATGACCTCGAATTTGTTTTCAAAGGCATTTTTCCTTTGATTTACCGGCGGTCTGAAGGAGCTGTCAGGCAATCCCATTATATAGTCGCGGATGTCATGTTTAGCGCCTTCGGCATCGACAACTATCACTGTAATCGAATCAGTTCCTTCTCCGCCATCGTCGTCCTTAACAGTCAGGGTCACGGTATAGGTGCCTGGCTCGGAATAGACATATTGGGATGTTGTTGTGCCTGTAGAGTCGGGCTCAAGATTTTCCTCGGATAAAGCGCCGGCAATGCTGTTTCCGTCGCCGAAATCCCAGACTGATGTATGGGTGTCAAGCCATCCCGGGTCTGTAAATGAGCCGTTAAAGGTCAGGGTGTGGACGATAGGCAGAATGAACTGGGGATTCGGCTGATCCATCGATACGATCTGTGCTGTCGGGGCTACATTGGATACGGTTACAGTTAGTGTATCTGTGCCGGTTCCGCCGTCATCGTCAGTCACTTTGAGGGTAACGGTATATATCCCGTTGTCGCCATAAGCGTGATTGGGCGTTAATGTGCCTGACACAACGGGGCTTCCATCCCCAAAGTCCCATTCTGTTGTCCATGTGTCGCATCCCGGGTCAGTAAAACTGCCGCTGAATGAGAGGATGTCTCCTTCCAGTGCTGTTTGATCCAGCCCTGCCTCTGCTGCCGGTGGAACATTGTTGACAGTGACAGAAGCGCTGTCTTCGCCTGTAAACCCGAGTTGGTCCCGCACCTGCACCTTGATAGTCCCTGTATGGTCGTCACACCAGCTATATGATGCAGTGGACGCAGATGACCAGCCTGTATCCCAGACGCCGTCCGCTTCAAAATCCCATCTGTATTCAAGCGTGTCTCCCTCTGGATCATAAGAGCCTGCGGCGCTAAAGGTAAGCGTGGATCCCTCATCCCCTGTGTAAGGGCCGTTTGCTTCAGCTACAGGTGGCTGGTTAGGGAATGTTACCAAAAGATAACAATCCGGTTCGCCATAGAGATTATAATCCATTTCATTCATCAAAACCTTGGGCAGGTTCCCTTTGGTTAAATAGAGGGCGACTCCTGCAGATTTGGGGATAAAGTCGGCTATGATTTTCTTGGTGTAAAAATAGGCGATGTTGTGATTGTCGCCTGAATGGGGGTCGAATGTCCATGCCCCGCCGCTGTCCCAGGATACCCTTGATGCTGACAGTGTGGCGATTGCCCCGTTTTTAAGAAGCGCATAGCCAAGGTTATTCTTGTTTTCAGGATAACCGTTGAGACAGGATGCTTGGAATGTGAAAGAGGGCTTGCTGTCATCAAGCTCAGTTGTGCTGGCTGAATTAAAGACATCTCCTGCGCCCTCCTGCGAACCGTGAGTAGTCCACACAACAATCCCGTAACGCGTTAATTTCCATTCATTTTTTACAGAATTCAAGAGGCAGGGGTGTGATTCCGGAGTTGGCGGTGCATAGTCATCGTCATAAATACGGTAATAGGAAAAATCAAAGGGCAGAAAGTCATTAAAGATTCCCTCTCCCAAATGATAGGCCGGCGTATCGTCCCAAAGCGGTTTCATAGGGAGGAGGATCGATTTTCTCCAGCTTATGTCGCCAGTGTCTGTCTCATACTCTATAATTTTTTGAAGGATATTATCCAACTGGGCATAATTATTGTCATACACGGGAATCCTGCCCACGAAAACCTCAGCGCCGGGGTCAGGTCCGCCCGGCCCCTGGTCTCCGGTTGCCCAGATGAAATTAATCACGTTATCTTTCCGTGTTATTGAAGCTCCGGTAAAGTCGGCATTATCATAGTATATCGCGCTCAAGCCGCCAACCGTATCCGAATTATCATAGAGGTGATCCTCCGGGATTATCTGATGCCCTACATAGTTGGCATGGCCTTTAGGAACGGTAGTCTTCCAGAAGAGCTGAATTATGCCGTCTCCTGTGTTTTCCCTGAATTCCACCACAATGTCGTGTTTTCCTGCTGTCATTGCCAGTGTGGCATAATCGCTTTGAGGAGAGTGCTCTGCCCAGTTATCGATCTCTAAAGAGCCGTCCAGGTATAACCTTACGCCATCATCGCTGAATGTATGGAATTCGTAGGTTTCATTAAAATCGCACATGACTTTGCCAGACCACCTGGCGGAAAAGTAATCTGCTCCTATGGCTGGATCAGGGCTTTTGGCATGATTATGCTCAATGCCCTCTCCAAATATCAAATCATTATCCAGATCCCAGTTTCCGGTTAGATCCGCATAGAAATAATCAGTGGGCGATTCACGGTAATGATAGGAAAAATAGTTGGGCCAGCACATTTTCATTGGTATATCCCCAACCGTGTCGGCAGACTCAAATGGATTATCAGGGTCAGGGTTTCCTATCAGAAGGACATAATCTATACCAAGGCTGATATAATTATTTTTCAGCCACTGGCGGATTTTTTCCGCCGTCCCGTTGGGGGCCTGCCCTGTAAGGGGATTAAAATCCGTTTCCGTGACCAGCAATACGTTATGACCCTGAAGCCCTTTTAAATGGATAAAATTTGCCAGTCTTCCGCTATTGGCTACAATATTGTTTGAGGTGATTATCACATAATCATATGATCCGCCGCTGGTTTTCCCGAGTTTATAGAGTATCAGCGAATTTGAATCAGTTTCGTATGTTATTGTCAGCATGGCCTTTTTTATCAGAAGCAATTCATTTTTGACAGGATTAAAGAGAAATGGCCTGAAAAAAACCCGAATATATTTCTTCTCAACGAATCCCTTTTGAGGAATACCTACAGCCGATGGCGCAACCTGAGATTGAAGCGGTTCCTTCCTTTCTGTGAAGGGAAGCAGCTCAACCGTGTTTGATGGGAAATTTTCATCCTTTCCATAGACATACATATTCTGTCCATTAACAATGCTTTTCTCTGGTCCCCAATCCTCATCGTCAGGGTCATATTCACCATCCTCAACAGGCCTAACCGGCGGGTTTGGCGCAATCGGATATCCTGAGAGTATTTCAGATTCTTCAACCACTACATCAAGATTAATACTTTGCCATCTGATATTCGGGTTAACCTGAAATTCCAGGAATTTTTCCGGCAGCGCAGGGTCGCCGGGCGAATCCATTGTTCCGTAACCAGGGGTAAGCATTTCGATCTTATAGTTTCCTGTATGGTTTCCCTGGTCATCCAATATTGGTATTATTTCGAATTCTCCGGCTATTAGCTCCTGAATTATCGGGCTTGGGAGGCCATCACTATTCCCCCCAGGGGTTCCTTGCGCCTGGCATATTTTAGTGTTAATAAGCAAAAGACATAAAAACAGGGCAGATAGGAATAATAGATTTAATATTGGCTTATGCCTTTTTGTCAGTCCGTTCATTTTTAACCTCCTTTAAATAATAAATAAATAAATAAA
>JAFGSM010000193.1 GCA_016934595.1 bacterium
ATTAAATTAGCGCCCTTCGGGCGGACTTTGTTAAACCTGCCCGAAAACCCGCATGAAAAAAATGAAAATTCCTATGCGATCAAGTTACAATGGACGATATAGACAAAAAGATTATCAATCATATCCAATCACGATTTCCTGTTCAGCCCGAACCATACAGGGCGATAGCCGGGCACTTCGGCATGACTGAGGAGGAAGTGTGGCTGAGGATAAAACGTCTGAGGAAGAGAGGATTAATAAGGCGGATAGGGGCCGTATTTGATTCCGCCGGCCTTGGATTTTACAGCACTTTGGTGGCGGTTAAAACGGATCCGGCTATGACAGAAAAGGTTGCCGAAAAGATAAACAGCCTTCCTGGCGTGACCCATCACTATCAAAGGGATAATGCCTACAGTCTCTGGTTCACCCTTACCGGAGCTGACAGGGAAAAGATAGACGATACGGTACTGGATATTGGAAAATGGGCGGGAGTGTTTGATATTATGAATCTTCCAGCCAACAAGACCTTTAAAATAAAGGTGGACTTTCAGATTTAATCAGGGAAAGGGGATGAGGTCATATTGCCTGCTCCCAAGCCCTATTTTTTCTGCATAGGCAAGTTGAACCTCCCAATCCACTTCAGGATGTATGATCCTGAATTTATCCGTGCCTGCTCCATGTTTTCCTCCAAGGGCGGTATTGGGTATGCCCTGGCTTTTGTTTATGAGATCAACCGAGGCCTGATCCACAGCCACGACGTCCGTTGAAGCCAATATTCCCAAGTCAGGGCATATTGACGCATCCGTATGGTCGCAGCAGTCGCAATCAGGGGCGATATGGATGAGAAAATTAAGGAAAAAAGCAGGGATCCCCAGCGATTTAATTATCCCATATGCATATTCGCAGATCTTTTCCTGAACATTCTTTGCTGATTCATCCCATCTGATCTTGATGCATCCGTTTGGACAATTGATGATGCATTGTCCGCATCCTGTGCACCTTTCTGCATTTATATATGCCCTGCCCCCTTCAAGATAGATGGCCCCTGATGCGCAATATCTCTTGCATGTACCGCAGCCTGTACACTCTTTTTTGATATAAGGAGTGACTTTAGAGTGAATAGAGAGTTTCCCCTTTCTGGCCGCCAGACCCATCCCAACATTCTTTATAGCGCCTCCAAATCCACATAACTCATGCCCCTTGAAGTGACTGAGGCATATCATTCCGTCCGAATACGCGATCTCGCTTGCAATGCATACCTTCTTATAGTGGCCCAATCCTGTTTCAACCTCGATGGAGGAGCTTCCCTTCAATCCGTCCGCAATAATGACCGGCGCACCGGTTACAATATAATCAAATCCATTTGTCAAGGCGGTTTGTATATGGCTTACTGCATCCGAACGGCTGCCGACATAAACACTGCTTGTATCGGTTAAAAAGGGTTTTCCGCCATGTTTTTTTACCTGATTGATTACCCTGCGAACAAACTTGGGGTGTATATAACCCCATCCATCCTCTTCACCAAAATGCAGCTTGATTGCCACCAGATTCCATACATCAAGGAATTGTGAAAATTCAGAATGTTCCAAAAGCCTTTCCAGGCTGGACATGATATGCAATGAGGCCTTGGATCTTGGGCTGATATGAAAAACCTTTGAGGCCATTTATATCCTCTCCTTTGTCTTGAGAAAAATTGATATCTCTTATGATCTCATTGTCAAGGCGTTTATAATATATTGCGGTTTGCCGCATTCGATCATCCTTTTCACCTCATCCTTTTTCCCTTCAAACCCTGGCCTTCCCATCATATCATATGTCGCACGCTTTCCCTCTTCTACGCCAGGCTGATCAAAGGGATTTATCCCGTAAAGGAAACCTGCAAAGGCAGTCTCCATCTCAAAAAAATAGAGAAGGCCGCCTAATGTATAAGAAGATATCTCATTCAATGTAATAGTACTTGTCATTCTCCCTGCCTTCATAAGGGCAAACTGCGTGGCCATTCTTTCGGCATCGAAAAGCTCATTCAGGGTGTGTCCACCTAAATATGAAATACCTTTCTTTTCATGAAAGTCTTCGGGTATCTTTATCAATTCAGGGTATTGTTTAACAGCGATAAACGTTATCACCTTGTCATTTGGCCCTTCAAGATAAAGCTGCAACTGTGAATGCTGATCTGTTGCTCCAATGGCGCTGACAGGGGTCGTTCCTGCCCATACTTCCTCTCCTTCCAGATTATATCTTTTCCCAAGGCTTTCAGCCCAGAGCTGTCTATACCAGTCCGCCAAATCTCTTAATCTATGGCTGTAAGGCATCATCACCTGGATAGTCTTTCCCATTGAGACATGGGCTATATAATCCAAAACGCCCTTCAGATAAGCAGGGTTTTCCCATATATCATCTATCCGGCACAGTTCATCCATATGCCTTGCACCTGCCAAAAGTGAATGTATATCTATGCCGGTAACGGCGGAGGGAAAGAGGCCGACAGGGGTAAATACTGAGAACCTTCCTCCTACTCCCTTTGGTATGGGTAGTATTGGATAGTTCTCTTCAAGCGCTATCTCTCTAAGGGTACCTGATTCAGGGTCAGTAGTTACTATAAAATGATCCGAAAGTTTTCCTGTGCCTAATCTTTGGCGCAATTTATCCCTGAAGATCAGAAAGTTTGCAAGTGTCTCGGCTGTTCCGCCCGATTTTGTAACAACATTGAAGAAAGTCCCTTTCAGATTGTCATCAAGGAGTTCCAATAGCATCCCTGTTCGGGCAGGGTCTATATTATCCAGAAAAAAAAACTTCGGCCTGTTTCCTCTCCTTTCGGCAGGCAGCATATTATAATAATCCGGTTGAAGCGCCGAATGGATTGCAATCGGGCCGAGGGCAGATCCGCCTATGCCAAGAAGGACAAAGTTCTCATATTCATCACTTATCCTGGCGGCTGTATTGATGATATCATCAAGCCCCTTTTCCTGATAAGGCAGATCCGTAAAACACAGCCCTCCCGATTTTCTCATTTCCTCGATTTTTCTATGGGCCAATGATATCCTTGTTCCAACAGCCTTGATCATTTCCATTGTAATTCCGTAATCAGGTCCTACGATATCAGCCATCATGTTGTTTACATCCAATTGGAGGCCATTTACAGCCCCCCTTATCCCTTTTTCAAAGCCCTGAGCCTTCATCCATTAACCTCCCAAAACTTTTCCACAAAATTGTGAAAAACCTGTGGATAAGTGCCTCCATTGTTATCAGAATTCATTGTAAATTTTGAAGGAATAGCAAGTTGCACAATATATAGGCACATAAATAAGTCCTTTATTATCAAAATGATAGCTTTATATCTATCCCGTTCTTGTTTGTCCATGATCCGTTTTTCATCAGAATAAAAAATTATCCACATAAAAATCTAGAAAACCATCCAAAATTCCAAAAAGGATCTTGTCAATTATTCATACGATATGTTATACTAAAAGTCAGCCAAGAATATAATAAAAAATGTTATTATCTTTTAACGTGAACATTAATATTATCTAAAATAGCGTCATCTTTTAAACAATAGGAGGTATAAGGAATGCCGATCTATCAATACAGATGCGATAAATGCGGACATATACTGGAAGTAATCCAGAATATATCAGATCCCCCCCTTAAAGAATGCAAAAAATGCTCAGGCCAGCTTAGAAAACTGATAAGCCCCCCAGCAATCATCTTTAAAGGCGCAGGTTGGTATATCACTGATAATCCTACCAGGGACCGTAAGGAAGGGGTTGAAAAAGAAAAAGACAACAAAGGCGAAAAGAAGACACAGACAAGCTCCTCAGATACCTCAAAGGTTGAAAAGAAAGAAAAAGCCGCTGTTCAGGCATGATCGCTTTCCATCCATACTTTAAAACTAAAATTTATTATATCTAAGTGATTAAGCCTTGTCTTCTATCTTCTTTTTATCCTCCTCCTTTTTTTCCGGAGTCACTTCAATCTCATCTATGCCCTGGGCGGCCTTTTTAAAATTCTTGATACCTCTGCCAAGGCCGCTTCCTATCTCCGGAAGTTTGCCAGCTCCGAAAATAATCAAAACAATGATCAGAATAACTATCATCTCAGGCATGCCTATACCAAACATAGCCCTCATCAACTCCTTCCATTTATAGGATAAATTGTGATGCGTTATCAAAACATACCGAAAATAACACGCTTTTTATTGTAATGTATTTCGGCCAAACTATTCAAATTAAAAATGGAAATTCCTATGTAATTAAATTATCGGCCGATGGGTTAGTCTCCTGACTATTGATCCCGCCTATATTCAAATTTATCAATGCGTTATGTGCAGCATCCTGTTCCGCCTCCCTCTTGCTTTTTCCCCTGCCGCATCCGCAGCGATTATCTTTGATTAGGATGCATACCTCAAATTCCGGATCATGGTCCTCCCCTTTTTCTGAAACGATCTCATACTTTGGGACACATCCGAACATCATCTGTGTATGCTCTTGCAGGATTGTTTTATAATCAGGTATGTATGTGTTCTGAGCCAAACCCAGGATCTTTTCTCCCATCTGCCGAATAATAAAATCATATGCAGCCTTAAATCCGCCATCCAGATAGATGCCGGCTATAACAGCCTCAAATGAATCGGCCAGGATGGAACGCTTATGCCTGCCGCCCGTATTTAATTCTCCCCTGCCAAGCTTGAGATATTTGCCTAAATCCAATTCAGTCGCCAATTCAAAAAGAGAAGACCTGCTGACAACAAAACCTTTTAGTTTTGATAGGTCGCCTTCAGAATATTCAGGGAACCTGTGAATCAGGAAATCAGTGATCACAAGACCCAGGACTGCATCGCCTAAAAACTCCAGGCGCTCATTATTCAGGACACCCTTTTGGGTTGTTTCGTTTATAAAGGATTTGTGGGTAAGGGCTGTCTCAAGTAAACCCATGTCCTGAAAATTATATCCTAGACCGCTTTGAAGAACAGCCAGCTTTTCACTATTTTCTCTATCTGCTATATCCATATCCTTTTTCAGTCCTTTTATAAATCAGGGGATTCCAGTACCAGGCTTGCATTAGTTCCACCGAAACCGAATGAGTTTTTAAGCACCCGCATGACCTTTTTCCTCCTGGCCTTATTAGGACAGTAATCCAGGTCACATTCAGGGTCGGGGGTTTCCAGGTTAATGGTAGGCGGTATGACCCCTTCCCTTATAGTCATGCAGCTTGACACCACCTCAACGCCGCCAGCGGCTCCAAGCAAGTGACCTGTCATAGATTTGTTCGAACTTACAATAAGTTTTAAGGCATGGCTGCCAAAAACCTTTTTTATAGCCATTGTCTCAACCTTGTCATTCAGGGGTGTTGATGTCCCATGCGCATTTATATAATCTATCTCGTCAGGGGAGATGCCTGAATCATCTAAGGCCCTTTTCATACAAAGGACGGCTCCATAGGCGGCAGGATCAGGCGCGGACACATGATATGCGTCGCTTGATGCTCCATATCCCTTAATCTCCACATATATCCTGGCATTTCTTTTCATTGCAAACCCTATTTCCTCCATAATAATCACACCAGCCCCCTCCCCCATGATAAATCCATCTCTTTGGAGATCAAAGGGCCTGCTTGCATGGGCAGGATCATCATTTCTTGTGGACAGCGCCTTCATGGAACAAAACCCGGCTACGGCAAGAGGCGTAATAACAGATTCAGTGCCTCCGGCTATCATCGCATCCGCATCCCCTCTTTGAATGATACGAAATGCATCACCGATGGCGTGTGTCCCTGTTGCACATGCAGTCACAACAGATGAGTTTGGGCCCTTTATCCCGAAATACATGGAGACGGTTCCGGATGCCATGTTTATGATAGACATTGGGATGAAGAAGGGGGAGATGCGCCTTGGCCCTTTTTCCAACAGAATGCTGTGATGTTTTTCTATAGCCTGCATGCCTCCGATGCCAGAGCCGATAAGCACGCCTATCCGGTCCTTGTCAAAGCTGTAAATATCAAAGCCGGAATCTTTGACTGCCATCATGGAAGCGGCGACTGCGTATTGAATAAAGGTGTCCATCCTTTTGATATCCTTTTGGGGGATAAAATCCTGGGGATCAAAATCCTTTATTTCTCCGGCAATCTGACTGTCAAATCCTTTGGTATCAAATCTTGTAATCCGTCCGATCCCTGATTTGCCTTCGCACAAAGCCGCCCAGAACTTCTCAACGCCGCACCCTAATGGCGTCACAACGCCCAACCCTGTTATTACAACCCGCCTGTCTTTCATTGAAGGTATTCTCTCCATTTTTTGTCTAGAAAATAAACCTCGTTGTTTATTTTCATGCTTCGTGTCGCCGCAAAGCGGCATGAGCGTTTGTCTCGAAAATAGGTTCTATTTTCATTATTCGTGGCGGCCCAAAGAGCCATTAAGGTTTGTTCAGAAAAATAGAACCAAATTTTTCATTCATCGTGGCGAGATGCAAACGGCATGGGGTTTATTGGGTAATATGACCCTTTATAAAGTCAACCGCATCCTGAACAGTAGCAATCTTTTCAGCCGATTCATCCGAAATCTCTATATCGAATTCCTCCTCCAATGCCATAATCAATTCGACAATATCCAAAGAATCGGCTCCTAAATCATCAACAAAGGACGCCTGCATAGTAACCTCTTTCTGGTCCACACCAAGCTGGTCAACAATGATCTTAGTCACTTTATCCTTGACATCTTCAGACATATCTTTTTACCTCCAACCTTTTAAATGTTTATGCCTTTGTTATATTCATCCATCAACTTCTTAATCAATAGAATACATCTTTGTAAAAAAGATCATACACTCTTATACAGAAAACTACATATACATCCCGCCATTTACAGGTATAACCTGCCCTGTTATATAGCCTGCCTGTTCTGATGCCAGCACAGTGACCATAAAGGCTATATCCTCAATGCTGCCAAACCTTTTGAGCGGGATGATCTTCAACATCTCATCCTTGATGTTTTTTTCAAGCCTTGCGGTCATAGATGTCTCTATATATCCAGGTGTTATGGCATTTGCCGTAATACCTCTAGGTGCAAGCTCTTTTGCCAAAGTCTTTGTAAGGCCTATCAATCCGGCTTTTGCCGCCGAATAGTTTGCCTGCCCAGGATTCCCCATCTGTCCCACAACAGAGGCTATATTTATTATGCGTCCCCATCTGGATTTAATCATGGCCCTTGCCGCTGCCCTGGCGCACAGAAAAGCCCCTTTCAGATTTACATCCAGCACCCTGTCCCAGTCTTCCTCTTTCATCCTCATCACAAGCGCATCTTTGACAATTCCAGCATTATTTACCAGAATATCCAGGGAACCGAATTCATTCATGACCCTGTCTACGCCATTGACGACATCCGTAGCATTAGAGACGTCCATCCTTAATTTAATCGCACTGTCTTTAAATTGCGGCTCTTGCTGGAAAAATCTTTCCAATTCGTCCTGATTAATATCAGCCAGTGCCAGTTTTGCGCCATGCCCGGCCAGCGCACAGGCAATCCCATACCCTATGCCTTGGGCTGCCCCTGTAATCAGGGCTGCCTTACCCTCAAGTCCAAACATGTCCGCCATAAACGGTCTCCTTCAATCTTTCTATACCTTCCGCATCAAATACGTTTATTAAATCCATCTTCCTGTCAATTCGTTTTATAAGCCCTGTCAGAACCTTGCCAGGCCCGACCTCTACAAAGGTTGTGACACCCTGTTTGATCATTAAGCGGACACTCTCCTCCCATCGAACCGGAGAGGTCAATTGCTGGATCAGCGCCTTTCTTATCTCTGTTTCGTTTCTGACAGGGACGGCCCAGCAATTTGATACAACAGGTGTAGTAAGGTCTTTTAGCGCAATATCGGATAGACGTTCAGTCAGTCTGTCAGCAGCGCCTTTCATCAATGGGCAATGGGAGGGTATGCTTACAGACAATATTATGGAACGTTTCGCTCCCCTGTTTTCAGCCAATTCAACCGCCTTTTTTACACCTTCCCTTTGTCCTGATATCACAATCTGTCCAGGGCAATTATAATTAGCCGGCCAGACTTGACCGGAACCCCGCGCCGTCTTGCAGATATTTTCCACATCAGGTACATCCAAACCGATAATGGCAGACATTCCGCCTATATCTGGTGGCACAGCCTCCTGCATAAACCGCCCGCGATCTCTAACCAGTTTTACGGCCTCCTCCATGTCAAGGGCGCCTCCTGCCACCAGTGCGGTAAACTCGCCCAGGCTATGTCCTGCAAAAAACATCTGGTCTGAAATATCCAGACATGCCAAAATGGCAAGGCTTGTGGTCAATATAGCAGGTTGGGTATTGGTTGTCAATCTGAGATTATCTTCAGACCCTTGAAAACACAGCGCTTTTAAATCAAGGCCAACGGCATCGGATGCCTTGTCGAACACAGACCTGGCCTCTTGATATCGCTCATAGACATCCCTTCCCATGCCAACATGCTGTGATCCCTGTCCTGGAAAAATATAGGCTGCCTTTTTCACTTGAAAATCCCCTTTAAGTATTTTCATCCCACTTTGTGAATCGAACCTCGGCATGAGCGTTTCACTTGAAAATCATTTCTGTGTTAGATCTTTAATGCCCTTAGAAGGCTCCATATCCCGATGCCTATAAACCCAATTCCCGCTATAAAATGTAAGCGCCTTTCACTTATGTACTGAGAGATTGCACTGCCTGCAAGAACCGCAATTGCAGATGCGGCTATAAGGGCCAAAGAAGCGCCGATAAAAACGACAAGTTTGTTTGCATCTTTGTCCGTGGCAAACAATATGGTTGCCAGTTGAGTTTTATCGCCAAGCTCCGATATGAATAAGGCTAAAAATACTGCAAGCAATACTTTATAATCCACCTGATCCTCCCGTTTTAGATTATCGTTTATCTTTTCGGATTTTTAGAAGCCCTCTGAAAATCCCTTTAGTGATTAAGGTTTTGAAAATCAGATCAGGGTCAGGCTTGCTTTAATTCCTTTATTAATGCCGGAATAATCTCAAACAGGTCTCCCACCAACCCATAATTTGCTATCTTGAATATAGGGGCTTCGGGGTCTTTATTTATGGCTATTATCATCCCGGATGACTGCATCCCCACCAGGTGTTGGATTGCTCCGGATATCCCGCATGCAATGTATACTTTAGGGCATACTGTCTTTCCTGTCTGTCCGACCTGATGGGAATATGGTATCCAGTCTGCGTCCACTGCGGCCCTGGATGCACCTACAGCGCCCTTTAATAGATCTGCCAATTGTCTCAAAAGCGCAAAATTCTCAGGTTTTTGCAGCCCCCTGCCCCCTGATACGATTATATCAGCATCAGTAAGATTGACCTTCTCAGACACATCCTTGACAAATTCTATGAACCTTGTGCGGCACATCATTTTTCCCATGTCTACCTTTACGTTCTTAAATTCCCCGCGCCTTGCATTATCGGGCATGGGCTTTTTCATAACCTTGTGCCTCACAGTAGCCATCTGCGGACGGCTTTTGGGACAAACAATAGTTGCCATTATGTTTCCGCCAAATGCAGGCCTTGTCTGAAGGAGTATCTGCTTTTCAGGATCGATGTCAAGCCCTGTGCAGTCTGCGGTCAGTCCTGTTTTTAGCTTGGCTGCGACCCTTGGGAAAAATGACCTTCCTATACTGGTTGCACCGCCTATCAAGATTTCGGGCTGATGGTTTTCTATCAAATCCAAAAGCACAGAGCTATAAAGGTCATCGTGAAACTGATCAAGCTCTTGCTTGTCAACAAGCAAAACCTTATCCGCCCCGTATGGGATCAACCCCTTTGCCTTTTCCTCAAGCCCATTTCCAAACACAACGGCGCACAGTTCTGTGTTCAACCGGTCTGCCAGTTGACGGCCCGCGCCCAAAAGCTCATATCCTACCTCGGCAAGGTCTCCATGCCTCTGTTCTACAAAGACCCATACGCCCCTGTGTTCACCCCTGCTGATTTCCTCTGCATTTTCACGGACAAACAGGATCGCCTCTTCAGGACATACATCTATACATGCCCTGCAAACAGTGCATTCGTTCCCAATCCGGGCGGCATCGCCTTCTATAGCAATCGCCCCATAGGGACATGCGGATACACAAGCCCCGCAGCCTGTGCATTTTTCTTTCCGGATTTCTATATGCATTGCTTTATATGAAAGTTATAAGTTATCTAATATATCAGATTATCTTTGTCTCTTTTAAGCCCTTTACAAGCTCGGCCACCATCTCAGAGGTCTTTCCTGTCAAAATCCTGCCTGACGGTCTTGGATCAGGCGAAAAAATCTTTACCACCCAGGTAGGCGATCCCTGAAGGCCATAAAATGATGGCTCGCCGTTTAGATCATCGGCCGTCCAAACAGTTATCTCCGCCTTTCTTGCCTTCATCTTTCCCTTCAGGGATGGCAGCCTGGGTATATTTATCTCCTTGACCACAGTCAAAAGCGCAGGCATGGGGGTATCTATCACGTCATAGCCATCCTCCATCATCCTGTGCACCCTTATATGTTCATTATCTATTTCCTCGATCTTTCTTACATACGTGGCTATTGGGATTCCGAGCATCTCTGCAAGCTCAGGCCCGACCTGGGCTGTATCTCCGTCTATCGCCTGCTTGCCGCACAATATAAGATCATAATGGCCTATCTTTTTGATTGCCTGCGCCAATGTGTATGCGGTAGCCCATGTATCCGCCCCGCTAAAACGTTTGTCACTTATCAGTATGGCATCATCAGCGCCAAGGGAGATCGACTCCCTCAATGCGGCATCTGCCTGAGGTGGCCCCATAGTGATTACGGTCATCCGGCCACTCGATTTTTCTTTTATCCTGAGGCCTTCCTCTATCGCATACATGTCCATGGGGTTGATAATGCTTGGCACCCCTTCCCTGATAAGGGTATTTGTCTGAGGATTGATCTTTATGTTTCCTGTCTCAGGCACCTGTTTTATGCAAACTATGATCTCCATCTCAGGATCTATCTCCCCTTGGCCCTTTCCTTTAGCATCTGAAGTGCTATTACATTCCTCTGTATCTGATTTGTGCCCTCGTATATCTGAGTAATCTTGGCATCACGCATCATCTTCTCCACAGGGTAGTCCCTCATATAGCCATATCCTCCCAGAATCTGCACTGCGTTTATCGTGACCTGCATGGCCACATCCGATGCAAACAGCTTTGTCATGGCTGATTCCTTGGAGATTTCCTTTGCCCCGCTGTCCATGTATCTTGCTACGCTATATACCAGCGCCCTTGCAGCCTCGATCTGTGTGGCCATATCCGCAAGCATATGCTGCACTGCCTGGAAGGACGAGATAGGCTGACCGAATTGCACCCTCTGATGAGAATATTCCAGTGCCTCTTCCATCGCGCCTTGAGCTATTCCAATGGCCTGGGCGCCTATCCCCGGCCTTGACTGATCCAGTGTCTTCATGGCGACCATAAAGCCCATCCCTTCTTTGCTTATTAGGTTTTCAGCCGGTATCCGGCAGTTTGAAAAGACAAGCTCCCTTGTTGAAGAGGCCCTGATGCCCATCTTTTTTTCTTTCTTTCCGAAGACAAACCCAGGTGTGCCTTTCTCAACAATAAAGGCGCTTGCCCCCCTTATTCCCTTGGAAGGATTGGTCAGGGCAATGACAGTGTAAATATCCGCCTCTGCGCCATTTGTTATCCATTGCTTTGTCCCATTAAGTATATATTCTCCGCCTTCCATCCTTGCAGTGGTTTTTATTCCGGAGGCATCGCTTCCAGCATCCGGCTCGGTAAGGGCAAATGCGCATAATGATTTTCCTGAGGCCACATAAGGCAGGTACTTCTCCTTCTGTTTCTGCGATCCAAATAGAATGATAGGGAAAGAGCCCAATGCCGTTGCAGCAAAACTTATGGCAACACCGCTGCAAATCCTGCTCAATTCTTCGACAGCCAGAACGAGATCAAGACATCTGCCGCCCAATCCTCCGAATTCCTCAGGGATAAAGATCCCAAACATGTCGGATTTAGCCATTTCCTGGATGATCTCCTTGGGGAATTCCTCTTTCTCATCCAGTTCCGCCCTAACGGGTTTTATCCTCTCCTCTGCTATCCTTTTTGCAAGATCCTTGATCATGAGCTGATCTTCGGTCAGGAAGTAGTCCATAATTCATCCACCCTTTCTTTATATAAACCTTCATGGCCAGTTTAAATTGGCCGCCCGTGTAAATGAAAATCTGTGTTCATGGTAAAAAATTACCATCTAATCAGCGCAGAGCCCCAGGTAAGGCCCCCTCCAAAGGCGGCTAAAAGCACCATCGCCCCCCTTGCCAATTTCCCCTGCCGTTCAATATCCCAGAGCGCTATAGGGATGCTGGCGGCGGATGTATTTCCAAAACGGTCCAGATTAATGACTACCTTTTCAGCAGGGACATTCAGCCTCTGGGCGGCTGCCTGAATAATCCTGTCGTTTGCCTGATGAGATATAAAGAGGTCAATCTGACCGGCAGAAATCTTATTATGCTCCAGAGCGGCAACAGAGGCGTTGACCAGTGATTTTACAGCGATCTTGAAGGTCTCGTTCCCCTTCATCCTTATATAATGAAGCCTTTTGTCTATTGAATCATGGGTGCAGGGATTTCTGGAACCGCCTCCGGGAATTTCAAGACAGTCAGAGAATTGGCCGTCAGAAAAGATGTGAACAGAAAGGATGCTGCTTTCTCCTTTGGCAGGGCTTACCACTACAGCGCCTGCCCCGTCTCCGAACAGGACACATGTAGATCTGTCCTCCCAGTCTGTGACCTTTGAAAGCGTCTCTGCACCGATCAGCAGGATATGATCATAGGCTCCTGAGCATACAAACAGATTAGCTATAGAAAGCCCATATATAAATCCGGAACAGGCTGCGCTTAAGTCAAAGGCGGCAGCCGTGTTATTTCCGAGAGCCTTTTGTATTTGACAAGCGGTGGATGGGAAAAAATTGTCAGGGGTCACCGTAGCGCAAATTATAAGATCGATCTGCTGAGGTTTGAGGCTGGCTCTTTCTATGGCCATGCGTGAGGCTTCAATGGCCAGATCTGAAGTAGCGCAATCCTTTGATGCTATCCTTCTTTCTGCTATCCCTGTTCTTTCCCGAATCCATTCATCGGAAGTATCTACCATCTTTTCCAGGTCATAGTTGGTCAAGACCTTTTCGGGTACATACCCCCCCAATCCGGATATAAAAGCCTTTCTCACGCCCTGCCCTTCCAGATCTAACAACTTTCTACCGCGCTGATTTTCTTCTTCTCTATCATTTGCCTTATGGCGGAAATATCCTCTTTTATCTGTGTATTTACCTTTTTTGTAATAAATTCCGCTGCTACCCTTGCCGCATTCTTGATCGCCTTGGCCTCAGATATACCATGACATATTATACATACCTTGTTTAAACCCAAAAGGGGAGCGCCTCCATATTCCGCATAATCTATGCTTTTCTTGAGATTCTTAAAGGCAGGGATCATAAACCAGAAACCTAATCTTCCCATAATGCTTTTTCTGATCTCCCTTTTGATCAGTGATGTGATCATTTCCTCAACGCCTTCTGCGATCTTAAGGGCAACATTTCCAACAAATCCATCCGCAACCGCTACATCCACAAGCCCTCTGAAAATATCCCTTCCCTCGACATTTCCGACTATATTAAACGGCGTCTGTCTGATCAGGCTTAATGCCATACGGGATAATTCGTTTCCCTTGGATTCTTCCGAACCGATACTGAGAATCCCTACCGTTGGTTTAGGGATGTGGAGAACCTGCTGGGCATAAGCATGCCCCATGATGGCAAACTGCAGAAGATGCATAGGTTTGCAATCCACATTCGCCCCAACGTCAAGGAGAAGGCTCATCCCCTTTATAGTTGGGAGAACTGTCGCAATTGCGGGCCTGTCAACGCCTTCAAGCGCCCCAAAAAATATCTTGGCTGTGGCCATGACAGCGCCTGTGTTTCCTGCGCTGACCATTCCGTCAGCCTCGCCTGATTTGACTAATTCAGCGGCAATCCTTATGGATGAATCCTTCTTTTGCCTGACGGCCACTAAAGGCAGATCATCCATGGTTACCGTCTGAGACGCATCTTCAATGACAAGATCAAGGCCGGATGTATCGTGTTTTGAAAGTTCAGATGTCAGTAAATCCTTTTGACCGACAAGACAGATGGAAAAACCATACTCTCTTGCAGCGTCTACGGCTCCGGTAACCGTCACTTTCGGGCCCATATCCCCGCCCATTGCATCTATTGCAATCTTCATGGAACAACCCTGAATTATTCTTCTTTTTCTTCTTTGATCTCTATAACCATTTGATGGTTATAATATCCGCAATTCATGCATAACCTGTGAGGAAGCTTTGGCTCCATACATTCAGGGCACTTGGTTACAGCAGGGGCCCGTAAAGCCATATGGCTCCTTCTCTTATCACGTCTTGCTTTAGATGTCTTTCTTTTTGGATTAGCCATTATTGATCTCCAAATTGTTTATTCATTAAAATCCTTGGACTTCAACCGGCGAAAATCACCCTTTGATCCGGTACACGCACACTTTCCTTCATTTGGATTCATGCCGCACTCAGGGCACAGGCCCCTGCACTTTGGCCTGCAAAGAGGATTTATTGGTATGGAAAGGAGTATCTGTTCCCTTACCAGTTCAGCAAGATCTATCGTTTTTCCATCATAATAGCTGATGTCGAGATCCTCTGATCCCAATTCCAAATCAGGGTCTTTAGGCCTTTCCTGAAAAGGGAAAAAGGTCGATGTGAATGGTTCATCAATCTGGTGGGAGAACTCCTCCAGGCAGCGGCTGCACTCCAATTGCACCGATGTCCGGATTGTCCCCCTTATTAAGACCTTTGATCCTATCCTTTCTAAATTAACCTTTAAAGCAACCGGTTCCTTTAGCAGGAGGCCCTCATCGGATAAATCAAAATCCTCTACTGGTATATTTAATTCGGTTTCCGTTCCCTTCTCAGGGATATCATTCACAAAAATCTTCATAGCCCTTGAACCGATTAAACCATAATTAAACGATCTGACAGCAATTATTTAAAAATGGACTATATATTTTAATTAAAAACATAATTAGTGTCAATAATGAAAATTTGTACTGTCAAGCCAAAATAGAAATGTCCATTTTTCACCAAAGTAGAAATGTCCATTTTGATAGTATAGACCTCAATCCCCAATGGTTTCG
>JAFGSM010000194.1 GCA_016934595.1 bacterium
ATACCTGGCCGTAAAGTTCCCTTAGCAGATAGAGCTGGTTTAATTTTGCCAATACGATCAATGGACCAGAGTTTGAAATAACTTTAAGTTTCACTAATCGAGTTCCTCGTGAACTGTTTCTTCTGTAAAATCTGGTTCTATCCCGCTTTTTCTTGCCGCTTGAATCAAATCCCTCTTTGACAGATGAAATAATTCTGCTACATATCCAATGGACCCACCCCCATTTTTATATAGTTTCAGGGCTTGATCCATTTTATATTGTTTTATACCTAGGGCAATGATTTCCCTGATAATGGCTGGCTTATCAGGTATTCCCTCCAGCCATTTCTGTGGTATTTCCATGGAAATTGTTTTTGGCATACTATAGTCTCCTTTCCAAAATGGTCAGATCCTTTGCCTTTTATCCTTTCACCTTGAAAATCCCTTTTGGCAAGCGGGACGCTTGCCCTACCGATGATATTTTCATCCTTCTTTGTGAGCCATTAGGCTCATGAGCGTTTCACCCTGCAGCGGTCCTTATCAGTGAGGCGGTTGTCATCCCTTTCCTCAAGATCGTACTCCCTTTTCGTTTGCCTGGATTCGATCTTTCCTCCACAGGCATCCTCAAGCCCCTTTGTGAGGTCAAGGCACTTTTTCCCCTTCACACCGGAAACCTCAAGATCTATCTTTCCGTCCGGCTTAATTGTTACATCTATATATTGATAATCTGCCACGGTCTTCTCCTCTTATAAATTGTTCACAATTCAATTGTAAAATTACCTAATCTGGAACAATATATGTTAACTATTTAAAAAGATCGGAATGGGTGCCGGTTCGCTCCAGAATAATTTCATTTCCTGTCCTGGTATAAATCAAAATCCAATCGGTTTCTAAATGGTAATCACGGGCGCCTTCCCATTTTCCAAGTAATGGATGATCATGATACTTTTTATCCAAATATTCTTCCATAAAAAGCTTCTCAACAAGTTCTCTTAATTTTTTCATATCCTTTCCGCGCTTCTTCATCAATTTATAATCCCTCTTGAACTGCCCTGTCCTTTTTATTTTTAACATTATTTTTCAAGATCCTGGAACAATTCATCGATATTATCATATTCATGCAAATCCTTACCCTGTCTGGTTTCGTTAAGAACAAGTTCTGTTTTAGCATTCGGGATCTCCACTTTAAAAGGCAGCCCCCTTCGAAGCCTGACCTGGTTATAAAATAGATTAATTGCTTCTGTAGGTGTTAAACCCAGTTCCTTGAAAATATTTTCTACTTCTGCCTTTAAAGATATTTGTGTTCTTGCCCGAATCATAGCATCACGCGCCATTTCACACCCTCCTTGTCATCAGACATTTTTACCATGAAAATACATTTTCATTCACGGGGGCAGCCAATGTATGTTTGGCCATGAAGGTTTATTTCTTTATAATGCAATACCCCTGTATCTTCGATTCACAATGGGATATGAAAATCTAAAACAGGGATTTTCATAAAAAACACTCATGACCTTTTGTAATAGTTCACCACGGATTTTCACTGAATTGCACTGAACAATCATTTTCCGTGATATTCCGTGTACTTCCGTGGTAAAATCCTGTGTTAACGTAATTTAATGTATAGGAATTTCAAAACACCCTTGTGAATGAAAAAATTGCCGAAGGCGTAATTTGTAAGGGCGTTTTAAAAACAAACTAGACCCCCTTTTCACGCAAGGCGCCGCAGGGTGAGCCTTATTGCCCCGTTTTCTTCGACCCGCTCATCCTTCAGGCTGAACCCCTTCAGGGATAGCTCCTCTTTTGCCGCATGATAGGCGTAGCGCTGCGTCAGGTTGTCGATGAATGTCCGCTGAGGAAAGTTGTGAAGGGGCCCGCCCTGCCACCAGTCCGCAACCATGCTGTACACCTCCTGCTCCTTCTGGAAGCCTATGTCATAGCCGCCGTTATGGAGGTCGAGCCTTATCTCGCATGCGGTCTTCTGTCCGTTCCAGCCTCTCACGTACACGGGATTTCCCTCAAAGACCTCGCATCTGTACTTTTCCCTGATGTCATCAAGGGCCATCCTCAGGTATTTCTTCTGTGCGATAGTAGTCTTTACCTTTGTAAAATGTGACATGGTTTATCTCCTTAATCCTCTTAATCCTCGTCCATGGCGAGGTATCTTGGAGTTGTCATGATAAAAAAAGCGTTTACACCATTACTCCTCGTCCATTGTGATGGTCCTCTTTACCCTTTCCTTCCCCTTTTTGCCTGTAATATCTATACCTTCTGGGATGCCGCCCTCATCTGGTTCATGCCCGCCTGCCCTCGATGCAAAACGGCAGCGGTCTTTCGCCCATTCGCGAAGCCATTTGATAAAGTCTCCCATTGCCTTTGAAAGTGGGACGGTCTTTTCGATATTTTTTATGACAATCTCTGTTGTGAGTTCCTCTTCGTAACCGAAGGCATCGAAGAGGGCGGCAATGATCACCTGCTCTATCTCCGCCCCTGAGAATCCATCCGTCTTTTGAACCAGGAGCTTGAGGTCGAAGTTGTTTGGATCTCGGTTCCTTTTTTGCAGGTGCACCCTGAATATATCCATCCGCTCAAGGTCATTGGGAAGGTCAACAAAGAATATCTCGTCTATGCGCCCTTTTCTGAGAAGCTCTGGCGGCAGGACATCTATCTGGTTTGCCGTAGCAACGACAAACACAGGGGCGGTCTTTTCCTCCATCCATGTGAGCAGCGTGCCGAATATCCTCTGTGATGTGCCTGAATCGCCACCCCCTCCGCCGGCCCCTGCAAGGGCCTTTTCTATCTCGTCTATCCAGAGTATGGCAGGGGACACGCTCTCAGCCACCTGGATGGCCTTTCTCAGGTTTGCCTCGGACTCGCCAAGGTACTGGCCGTATATCTTTCCCATGTCGAATTTAAGCAGGGGCTTCCCCCACTCCGAGGCAACCGCCTTTGCGCACAGGCTCTTGCCGCATCCAGGGACGCCAAGAAGCACTATGCCCTTTGGCGCGGGAAGGCGCATCTGCTTCGCCTTTTCAGAGAATGCCTCCGCCCTTACGCCGAGCCAGTCCTTCAGCTCATCCAGGCCGCCGATGTCCCTGAACTTGTCCACGGATGCATAAAAATCCAGTATGCCCGACTTCTTTATGATCTGCTCCTTCTCAGCAAGGATCATGGGTATGTCTTCGGGCCCAAGCCTTTTGTTTCGCACGATGATCTTGGAAAGGGTGTTTTCCACCTCCATCTGCGTAAGGCCCATCATCGCCTTTATGATCTTCTCCTTTTCCTGGGAAGAAAGGTCTATTTCCACAGAGGGGTTCGCCTTTTTTATCTCCACGAGAAATTCATCCGTCATCTGCTCCAGGTCATTCTGATCAGGAAGGCCGTAGTCGAGGACATGGATGTCCTTTTCCAGTTCGACAGGTATCTCCATTATGGGGGAAAGAAGCACGAGGGTCTTCTTCTCGGATTTAAAGGCGCTCACGATGTCACGCAGAAGCCTCGTTATTATCGGCTCCCTTATGTAATGGTGAAAGTCCTTTAACACATAAAGGGCGCCCGGCTCCTGCTTATTGAGGAGGTATGAAAGCAGCGCAGGAAGATAGACCTGAAGCTGGTTTGGGTCCTTAAGCTGGGGGTGCTCTATCTTGCCGTCTTCCTTCCTCAGCCCTGTGGTGGTAGACCATTCATAGAAACTGCGCCTCTGGTCGCCCGCAACTTTTGACAGCATGTTTACGCATCTTTCCTCCTCCCATGTGACCAGATACACCAGGGGATAGCTCGCCCTGATCAACAGCCTTAATTCCTCGTCCGCCTTCATTCCCTCTTCTCCTTTTTGCCCTTTATTGTTTAGCTGATGGACTCGTAATAAACCGGGTCTATCTTAATCTGTCATTCCGTGCCTGACACGGAATCCAGCGCTTTCAATTGATTCTGGTCTCCGGCTTTCGCAGGAGTGACAGGTTTGACGATTTTTTACGATTCCATCTTAATCTCAAAAGGGGCGGTTATAGATTTTTTTTAACCTTGTGTAAGCTAACCTTGTGTAAGCTAACCTTATGTAAGCTAACCTTACGTAAGCTTGATTACAGGATGTTTCTTATACACATATTCCCTTGACCTGAGGTCAAAGGCGGTCACACACAGCCTGCGGTTTCCGTCAACAAAAAAGGTGAGCTTGTATCTTACCTCGCCCTTTGAAACAGGCGGATCAGCCTTGAGCATTGTCGGGCATTTCTCATTAATCCAGAAGTGGCCAGTCCCGCTCCCCTCTTCCCCAAGCTGATACCTGCCAAATTCATCAACCTCGATTACGGTCTTTTTGATTCTCAACAGCCCTAACTCATAGATGGCAAGGTTGAAGGCCACCTGACCATCGCATACGCCCTTGAGGCTCAGGGTGACAAATTCCTCTTCAGTCGGATAATTCGTGCAGCTTGGGATAAGGGTCCTAAACTCATGCCTTGACTTTTCTGCATTGAAATAGCGTAAGGCATATTCATGCCTGATAAAGTCTATGTCCCCTCCCAGGTAATAGCAAGCGCCCCTTGCAATGGCGTCAAACGGGTTTTCGCAGCAAACACGCCCGCCGAAGTGATCTATTAGACAGCGCTGCACATAGGGTATCAGGCTTGACCCTCCGACCATCAGCACACGGGCTATGTCCTTCCTCTTTATGCCCCTCTGGATTGCGGTGTCCATCGCATCGTCTATAACCTCATGGATAGTCGTACGCAGGTTATGCCTTTCCAGGATATCCTCAAGGTCTCTGCGGCTGTAAGCCCCTGTGATGGTACGGCCTGTATCGTAGTCAAATATGGATATCGCCTTCTTCTCATCCTCTTCCTTTGTAATGGAAAGGTCCTCTTTGATCTTTTCCAACTGTGAAAGTATCTCGTTTGAGACATTTGCCACCTGAGGGGCATTGAGATTATTCTTCATCAGGAGGTCCTCGAAGAGCCACTGATCTATATCCAGACCGCCGATCTCATAGCCTGATTTGCCAAGCACCTCAGACTTCTGATGCCCTGTTTCTTTGAGGTTTATCCTTGCTATGCATACGTCAAGGGTGCCCCCGCCGAAATCAAATACCATGAAAGGGTCCTGCGTCCGGATGTGGAGCCTGTATCCCATTGCGCATGCGGCAGGTTCATCCAGGATACGAAACCGCCTGGCGCCTACAGGCTCTTCCGAAAGCGTCTGCGCTAGCCAGTCCGTGTAGTGTTCGTACGCCTCCACAGGCACGGTCACGATGATCTCATCCTCTTCTGGATTGAAATGCTCCCTGCTGAAAAGGAGCAGGCTTGATATGAACCTCTTTCCTGCATCAAAATCGCTGACGGATTTGCCATTAACGCTTCTGGGATAGCGCTTTCTGCCGTTGATAAAACGCTTCATCCACCTGAATGTCCCCTGTTTATCAAGCAGGCCCTGGCTGCATACCTGGTTTCCGAGATACTCCCTTTCATCGCCGTAATGGATAAGGGATGGGACAACATTTATGGAGCTTTCATGGCCGTTCATGCGGTATCTGTATTCCCTGGAAAATTCAGGGTACGAGATAACGTCAACCTGACCTGTGGCCTCATTATAAGAGGCAATAAGCGTGTTTGATGTGCCAAAATCCATGGCGATCTTGCCCATACCGTTACCTCCTGAATACCTGAAAAATCATATAACCCTGCCTTCAATGTCATTAAGTTAAGGCTTAAATCAACCTGAATCCATTTAAGAAAAACAGTGTTTACATGCGGGAAATGCTTAACTTAATGACATTGACTCTGCTTTTGCACTTTTCGTGTAATCCTATGAAAACATTGACAAAAAATATTGTCTTGTTTGTTTCGATATCTTATTGAAACACCCATGAATCTACGATTCACAAAAAAGGATGAAAATACCCAAAGGGGATTTTCATGTGAAAAATATGCCTTATTTACGGAATGACCGTTTCTGTGGCTTTTTACAAATCCATAACAATATTCATAAAGCATAAAAAGTGCCATAAAGGAGAGGCAGTAATATAATCCTTTTTTTTCAAAGGGTTGTCTCCAATGGGTTGCATAACCGTGATGCTGTGCTTGATTAATAGTCTACAATAAAGACAGAAAAATACAATTGATGTTTTTATTGTAAACGCTCATGGCAAAGGCGACAAACGGATGGAAGTCCAACCATAAAAACCGGTTTTTTCGACTTTGCAGCCTTTTGGGCTTTTATTTTTGGATAAATCAATTGAGTGTAACCAAGGTAGTGCAATTTCTCATTTGTCATTCCGGCGAAAGCCGGAATCCAGTGTATCTTGAAAACTGGAACAAATATCAATATCCTATTTTGGTTACACTCAAATGATTAAAACATATCTTCAAAATCTTCCAGGCTCTTGACCAGTACTGCTTTTTTATGAAGCATGGATAGAGTCTCTATATCCTCTATTTTTCTTATCCTTGTCTTCAATGAAGCAGGGACGCTCTCAAACCTTATTTCTAATACATCGATTATATCATTTTGTGATTTGTTCTTCTCCCCTTCTTTTCTTCCCTTCTCAATCCCTTTTTCTATCCCCTTCTCAATCCCCTTCTCAATCCCTTTTTCTATCCCCTTCTCTATCCCCTTCTCTATCCCTTCCTTCAGCCCCTTCTCTATCCCAATCCTTTCGGCTGTTGTTACATAAGGCATGTTTTTATCCTCCTCATAGGTTATGATCTCATCATAAAGCCTCTTTTCTGCTTCATCAGGAAGGGTGAGCAGCCAGTCTATAAACTTGTATAAAAGCAGGATGTCCTTCCTGGTGTAGCCCTTTTCATATAATCTAATGATAAGGCTTTTTTTCGATTGATACCGGATCTCCCAATTACCCTTTGTCTCCAGCTCTTTCAAATACGCCATTACCACTACGGCAAAGGGGTTGTCACTCCTGTCAAGCTCTTCCCATCTCTCCCTGTAGCCGATAAGCTTTACCATCGGAAACTCAAAGCTGTGCCTGAATCCCCACCGCCCGGTCTCATAACAATGCGGCCTGAAACCAGATGAGACATCCGTCACTATGGCAAGGCTTATCACCTCTTTCTTATACCAGTCAAAGATTCGGTAGTTGTATATGTACATCCTCTCCGAAAACCCTTTGTCCGCATAACCCTGTACTTCCATATGTATGAGCAGCCAGATGTCCTGCCCATCCTTTAGATATACCTTTACGAGTATGTCCGCATGGCGCTTCCCTGTCTTGGATCCCCGCACTATCTTTTCCAGTTCCTTGTTGAGAAATTCATAGCCCCGGTCAAAGTCTATATCTTTTCCTATCTGCGGGAAAAAGAGAAAGAGAAACTCCTTAAAGTATTTCTCTATCGCCTCTTTCCATAGACTGTCCTTGGTTTCCATATTGAAATTATAACAGATTCCATTCAGACATGACAATGCCTGGGAGGAAGCAGCCATTCTAATTATGGAACTTTTTAATATAGCATATTGTACCTTAGTCATCTTAATATTCCATATATTGTATAGAAGTTGGTCATAATGAGAATTGCTGGAATTTAATGAGGAAGCTATCTGGTTTGTAAAAGAGATTATAGATACAGGCATTGTGATCAAATAATCAAATCATTTGACTTTTTCGACCTAAAAGGTTAAATTGATAAACATCATGATAAAAAGGTTTCTTTTCAATAAGTTAATCGCTGAGATCGGGCAGCGGGAGATCAATATCATACTTGGCCCAAGGCAGGTAGGGAAGACAACACTGTTAAAGGGGCTAAAAGGGTATGCCGAAGGGGAAGGTTTTTCAACGGTTTTTTTTGATCTTGAACAACCTCAGGTATTGGCTGAATTCAACATATCTGACTCTGAAATAATTGAAAAGATAGAAGGCTCCAGCCAGATTGTCTTTATCGATGAGTTTCAATATATCAAAAATGTGTCGAGGATATTGAAGGCTGTCTATGATTCTGATATCAGAATAAAGATATTCTGTTCAGGGTCGTCCTCTCTGGAGATTCACAAGCATCTCAAGGAAAGCCTTGCAGGCAGAAAGTTTTTATTCAGGCTTTATCCCCTGCAGTTTTCGGAGATCAGGGAAAACACACCTGAATATCCTCTTGACCTGTATCTTCGTTACGGCGGGATGCCAGGGCTTACACATGCGGACTCAGAGGATAGAAAACAGCAAATCCTCGCAGAATTACTCAGCAGTTATATTCTTAAGGATATAAAATCCCTGATCAAGGAAGAGAATATCCGGTCATTCAACCATCTCCTTTATCTGCTCGCCGAACGTCAGGGTTCGACGATATCCATTCATTCGCTCGCCAGTCAGATCGGATTAAGCGCCAAGGCCGTGAACAGATATCTGGATATACTCGAAGAGACCTATGTTAATTACCGGATCTACAGCTATTCTCAAAATCTGGGAAACGAGCTTAAAAAATCATGCAAGACCTATCTCTATGACCTTGGAATAAGAAACGCGCTCCTGAAGGATTTTTCAGGGATCACAGACCGCCCTGACAGGGGGATATTGCTTGAAAGCTATGTGTTTTTAAAACTGCAAACCATGCTTGCCCCTAATATGGAGATAAAGTTCTGGCGCACAAAGGATGGGGATGAGGTGGATTTTATACTCCTTGTGAACAGAAGGCCCATCCCTATAGAGGTGAAAAGCGGCTTGTCCAGACTTGAGATTCCAAAGGGGATTAAGAGATTTCTTTTAAGGTACAGGGATATAAAAAGGGCATTCGTGATTAATGAGAGGATTACTGACAGCCTTGAATACAACGGCTGCACGATAGATTTTATAAACTTCGATATGTTTGAGAGAAAAGGCATCAAGAATTTTTTATGCCAAGATCCTGTTTCATAAGAATCCTTTTTTACACCGTTGAAAAAAATAAATGAGCCATATAACAAGGAGCTGTCCTCAAATAAATCATACACACCCCAAAAGCCCTTATTTATCGGCATCATGATGAACCCTTAGATTTGTTCCTAATGCATGCGCTGGTTGCTTTAAAAAAATCCAAAAAAATTCGGCAGGGGGCTCCGCCCCCTGCACCCCCGTAAGGGGTTAAGGGGC
>JAFGSM010000195.1 GCA_016934595.1 bacterium
GGCTTTAATAGTGGCGCCAGAACCCATAAAAGGATCAAGCACCCAATCCTTTTCTTCAGTAAAAAGTTTCATGAACCATTCAGGAAGTGATTCAGGAAAAACAGCGCTATGGTTTTTATTATTACATTCAGTAGACATATATAATACATTTGTAGGATAGACTCTGTCCCTATTCAGCCAATTAGATATATTTTTCCCAAAACCACTCCCAACTCTTGATTCATCGCGTTTTTTATCTTTTTCGCTCAGGTTCCTTAATCTTGTCTTTGCCCAGTCACCCATAGGAATCATAACAGCTTCCTGAAACATTTTGAATTTTTTATTTTTATTAAATTGAAGCAACCGTTCCCATGCATCTCTGAAGCGATTTGGCCATTTTCCAGGATAGCAATTTTTCTTGTGCCATATGAATTCTTCAGTCCATAACCACCCTTGCTTTTTCATTGATAAAATCAGGTCCAACACATATGTATGTCGTTCACCATTAAATACCCGTTCCTTTATATTCAAAATAAAAGTGCCAGAAGGCTTTAATACTCGCAAAAGCTCTTTGGAAATAGGTAAAAACCATTCAACATACTTATCCGGATGGATACCGCCGTATGTTTTTTCCCTTTGATCGGCATAGGGTGGGGATGTTATAATCAAATCTATGGAATTGTCTTCGATTTCTTTGAGTTTATCTGAACAATTGCCTAAAATTATTTTTGTTTCTATTTCCATAAAAGCTTATGGCCAAAAATACAACATTGGCCACCCCAGTGGATGAAAATGTGTTTTCATGGTAAAAATTCTATTCAACAGAAATTTGGAAACTCGATAATTGGTATAGATTTATGGGATCTCTATTGCATTTTAGACTATCTGTGAAATCGAATATTATTTACTGATTCAAAATGAGTTTCCAAATTTCTGATTCAATCTAGCTTGGCAGGTTTTCCATCCTTATGCATAGTGGCCTATCCACTACCATAGGAAGGTTGCCGATTTCGGACAAAGCCTTCTGCATATCGGATTCAAGGGCTTCGTGTGTCATCATAATGATTGGCACCCCTGCCTTTTCTCCCCTTCCTTTTTGAATCACGGATTCGATGCTGATACTGTGCTGCCCCAATATTCCTGCTATTGCAGACAGCACGCCCGGGCGGTCCATGGCGGAAAAGCGCAGATAATAGGCGGATATTATCTTGTCTATTGGTTTAATTGCCTTTTCCGATAGATTCAATATCTTGTGCGCCATGGTCATTCCTTTGCCAGGGGCGCTGCTCAGGATATTCTGGGCAATATCCACTATGTCGCTCAATACGGCGTTGGCCGTAGGCAACTGGCCAGCGCCCTGGCCATAGAACATGGTTGGCCCGGTATAGCCGGCGATGATGTATATCGCATTGTATACCCCGTCCACGGATGAAAGAAGGCTGTCGATCGGGATCATGGTCGGATGCACCCTTACCTCTAAGCCATCCTGGTCTACCTTTGCCAGTGCCAGAAGCTTTATCTTGTAGCCAAGCTCTTTGGCAAATGCCAGGTCAAGCAGGGTAATACGGTCAATCCCCTCGGTGTAAATCTTATCCAGGCTTATCCTTGCGCCAAAACCGAGGGTTGTAAGGATGGCCAGTTTGTGGGCGGTATCGATGCCTTTTATGTCATAGGCAGGGTCTGCCTCTGCATATCCCAATGCCTGGGCCTCCTTTAGTACCTCATCAAACCCCTTTTTTTCATCAGACATCCGTGTGAGTATGTAATTGGCTGTGCCATTTATAATCCCGTATATGGAGCTGATTTTGTTTCCGATAAGGCCCTGTGTGATCGCCCTTATTATGGGAATCCCTCCGCCTACGCTTGCCTCAAACCCTACATTTACACCTTTTTCCTTTGCCTTATCGAAGATTTTAATGCCATGCTGGGACAGAAGGGCCTTGTTTGCAGTGACGACGTTTTTGCCTTCGTCTATGGCCTTAAGGATAAAGGTCAGGGCAGGCTCTATGCCCCCGATCAATTCAATAACGATGTCTATTTCGGGATCGCTCAGGATTTCTTCAGCATTTTTGGTAAGCCGGTCTTTTGGAATAGAACAGTCGCGGGGGGTTGTGATGTCGATATCCGCCACCTTCTTGAGAAAGATTTCCGCCCCGAGGCGGGCGGTCAGTGCGCCTGAAATCTCTTTGTCCTCAAGGATTTTGGTTACACCTGTCCCTACCGTGCCCCAGCCGATTAGCCCCAGATTGATCCGTCTCATAATACCTGCTTGATGCCTCTTATTGCCTGCCTGATCCTGTGCTCATTCTCCACAAGCGCAAAGCGGACAAACTGGTCTCCGCCTTCGCCGAATCCTATCCCTGGTGAAACCGCCACTTTGGCCTCCTTGATGAGCAGCTTGCAAAACTCCAAAGAACCAAGTGAGCTGTGTTGTTCTGGTATTTTACCCCACACAAACATGGTGGCCTTGGGCTTTTCTATCTTCCAGCCGATCCTTTTAAGACCGTCTACAAGAACATCCCTGCGTCTTTGGTACACGTCGCATATCTCCTTGATGCAACCGGTAGGCCCGTTCAAAGCTATGATGGCTGCGATCTGCAGGGGCTGAAATATGCCATAGTCCATATAGCTCTTTAATCTGGCCAGGGCTCCTATGATTTCGCTGTTTCCTACACAGAATCCTATCCGCCACCCTGCCATATTGTAAGTTTTGGATAGCGTGGTGATCTCCACGCCCACATCCTTTGCGTCCGGCACCTGCAAAAGGCTTGGGGCATTATAATCATCAAAGACCAGATCCGAGTAAGCAAAGTCATGGATAAGGATGATATTATATTCCCTTGCCAGTTCCACTGCGCGTTGAAAAAAATTCAGATCCACAACCGTAGTCGTCGGGTTGTGCGGAAAGCTCAGCATCATTACCTTTGGCTGAGGCCATGTAAGTTTAACCGCTTCTGTGAGTTTATCTATGAAATCATCAGGATTGGTCAACGGGATGCTGCGTACATCTGCCCCTGCTATGATGGCGCTGTAAGTGTGTATGGGATAGGTCGGCGTAGGCACGAATGCCACATCGCCCGGTCCCATTGTACCCAGAACCAGGTGTGAAAGCCCTTCCTTCGCTCCGATAGTCACGATAGCCTCAAGCTCAGGGTCAAATTCACATCCAAAACGCCTTTTATACCAATCACATATAGCCAGCCT
This sequence comes from bacterium, assembly GCA_016934595.1. Taxonomy (GTDB): domain Bacteria; phylum SZUA-182; class SZUA-182; order DTGQ01; family JAFGSM01; genus JAFGSM01. Next base: position 3,184 of record JAFGSM010000195.1, read on the forward strand.
GAGTTTATATATCCCTCTGGATGCGGAATACCTGTGGTTTCGGGGGTTCCTGGCAGCCTCGCACAGCTTGTCCACTATATGAGAAGGGGTAGCGCCATCAGGGTTCCCCATGCCGAGGTCTATGATATCCTCGCCCTGCCGCCTGGCATCCATCTTTATCTGATTGATGATGTTAAATACGTAAGGGGGCAGCCTCTTTATACGTTGAAAACGTTCCATCTTTTACCTTCCTTCTATTATCTTTTTCCATTTTGAACTGGCCAGTCATGAATAATCCTGCGTTATATGTGCTGCGCACAAAGGGGGCGGATTCGACATAGCGAAAGCCCATCTGTATGCCAATTGTTTTATATTTAATAAATGTCCCGGGATTCACAAACGTCTCAACCGGTATATTGTCACGTGTAGGTTGTATATACTGGCCAATGTTCAGGATATCGCATTTTACATCCCTTAAGTCCTTCATGACATCTATGACCTCATCCTCGGTCTCGCCCAGGCCGACCATCAAACCGGATTTGGTCATTGTGCTGGGGTTTATGCGTTTGGCTGTCTTTAGCACCTTCAGGGATTTTTTATAGTCGGCCTTGAATCTTACCTTTGGAAATATACGCGGGACAGTATCTATATTGTGGTTAAAGATGTCGGGGCTGTAATTGAGCACCATTCGAATCGCCTTTGTATTTACATTGAAATCAGGAGCAAGGACTTCTATTGTAGAGTCAGGTAAGAGCCTTTTGATCTCGAAGATGGCATTAGCAAAATGAAATGAACCTCCGTCCGCCAGGTCATCACGGGTAACGGACGTAATGACAGTATGTTTGAGCCCCAGCCTTTGCGCTGCCTTTGCAATCCTTTTGGGTTCTTCAAAGTCGATCTTTCGTGGTTTCCCCTTTTCCAATGCACAGAATGCGCATTTTCTGGAGCATATATTCCCGAGGATCAAAAAGGTTACCGTAGGTCTTGAAAAACATTCCCCTATGTTAGGACATCTGGCAGATTCACAAACTGTGTGGATATTCAATTCCCTCAGCGTATCCTTTATATAATGCACCTTTTCTGTTATTATCTTCCTTTCAGGCAGCCATTTAGGGAAAAATTCGGCGCTCATAACCTGACTCCTTATAAAGATGCAAGGTCATCTGTGATCCTGCATAAGATTGAAAAGATACCCTTTTTGATGGGTTTAAAGTGAGTTTAAGCGGCCTGTTTGAAAAAAATGATCAAAAAAGCCACTTATTTTGATCGATATATCTTGATGATCTAATGTCACATAAGTTTATCGTTTAAACTAAATGATAGACATATTATTGGTAATTGTCAAGGATTATGGCCTCGTAAAAAGTATTTTTGATGCTTAGAGAAGGAAAAGGTTTTGCTCTGTAGCCAATTCCAAAAGTGAAGTTTCATACGTTCCCAACACGCACGAAAACGTCATGAAGGAAAAGGTTTTGCTCTGTAGCCAATTCCAAAAGGGTCTTGATATCCCTTAAAATATAATTATTGTAAATATCCGAAAGAAGCTTTTAGCGAGGCCATCGGTTTGGAGTAACCCCCATGATCTATTGATCACAACGAAGGATGAAAATGAATAAAAACAAAGTATTGTTCGATCATTTTCATATAAAAAAGAAAGGGCTGCTTATGGCAAAGAATACCAATAAACAGCCCTTAACAAATCAGGACCTCATCTGGGGGGGGGATAGATGGGCGGTCCTGACTATTATTTATTAATTATAAGATTTAAAGAAGACCAGTTAGTCCGAGGCCGCCAAGCCCTCCTAATCCTAAAGAGCCAAAACTTCCTAATCCTAAGCCGAGGCCAAGTCCACCCAGCCCTAATCCACCAAGGCCGCTGTAGAGCCCTAGTCCTCCAAGTCCACCGAGTCCACCGAGCCCTCCATAAAGACTAAGTCCGCCGAGGCCGCCGAGTCCTCCATAAAGACCGAGCCCTCCGAGGCCGCCGAGTCCTCCATAAAGACCTAGCCCGCCGAGGCCGCCGAGTCCTCCATAAAGACCTAGCCCTCCGAGTCCTCCATAAAGACCAAATCCGCCGAGCCCGCCGAGCCCTCCATAAGGACCAAATCCACCGAGGCCAAATGACCCATAAGGATTTATAGAACTTAAACCATATCCATACATAGGGTAGCCGCCGGCATATAAACCGCCGCCATAGCCTCCTCCGTAGTATCCGCTTCCATAATAACTGCTTCCATAGGGATTATAGCCTGTGCTTCCATAATAACTGCTTCCATAATAACTGCTTCCATAGGGATTATAGCCTGTGCTTCCATAATAACTGCTTCCATAATAACTGCTTCCATA
>JAFGSM010000196.1 GCA_016934595.1 bacterium
TAGCATCCTTTTTCGAGCTCCATACATACGATCTAAAAAACAACCTGGCTGCCAGATGGGGTTTGTTTTGGGCTATTTTTTTTGTGAGCATTACAGTCTTAGGCCATTGTACCCATGACTACATACACATATACCATCCCGAAATGCATTTTATTTATTGGATTATAGGTTTGTTGCCTTTGATATTTTATCCCCTTGTAGGAGCAACAGGGACTTTAGAGGTTAAGGAAAATCTCGAAACAACCCAAAAACTGAAATGGAGCAATATCAGGTATAAGACCCTTGTAGACAATTTGCCGCAAATAGTATATAGCGCCTCGCCGGAAAACAAATTTGATATAAAATTTATAAGCCCTCACATAGACACCTTTTGTGGATATAAAGAGGAGGAATTTTACTCCTCCCCTGAAACCTTCAAAAAAATAATACATCCTGATGACAGAGAAGATATCATTAATAAAGCAAAAAATATTAATCAAAATATCCTGCTAAACTACAGAATTATACATAAAGATTCTAATAAACGATACTATGTCATAGACCATTCAATACCTGTAAAAGAAGATAATAAAATAATTGCCATTGACGGCATTATCGTTGATATCACTAACGAAATAAGGGCAAAGCAGAGGCTGGAGGCTTTGGCAAGGGAGCTGATTAATACCCAGGAGAAGGAAAGGCAAAGGATAGCAAAAGAGCTTCATGATGAGTTAGGGCAGGCCCTCTCCACCATCAAGATCAATTTGAGCTTATTGGAGAAAAATCTTGACTCAGATTCATCTAAAGCAGAGGCGACGATAAAACAGACATATAACATATTAGATATGCTCATTTTAGATTTGAAACGAATCTCATTGGATTTACGGCCATCAATGCTGGATGATCTGGGTTTGGACACAACTTTGCAATGGTATATAAAGGAGTTTAAGGAAAGGACAAAGATGGAGGTGGAATACAGCATCTCCGGCATAAAAAAAAGGCTGCCATCAAATACGGAGATTGCTCTATACAGGATAGTCCAGGAGGCATTAACAAATATTGTGAAACATTCATCAGCAAATAAGGTTAAGATATCTATCAGGAAAGATAAAAAAAATATTAAGGTGAATATCGAGGACAACGGCAGGGGATTTTCTGTAGAAAACGCTTTTAATCCTGAAACAAGAGGTATTAGCTTCGGTATTATGGGCATGCAGGAAAGGGTGAAAGATCTGGGAGGCGATTTTAAAATAACATCCAAAGAGACCAAAGGCACAACGCTTTCTTTGTCTGTGCCTTTCGGTTCTCTCACTGATGAAAAGTCATCAGTATATAGAACAGTTACTAATCATAAATAATTTCACTTAACAAGGAGAAAAAATGAAAGATCAAAAAATTACTGTTTGCTTGGCTGACGATCATGCAATTCTCAGAGAAGGGCTGGAATCTTTGATAAAACAAGCTCAAGACATCGAGGTTATTGGTGAGGCCTCGGATGGCCATGAGACCATAAAACTCGTTGAAGAAAAACAGCCCGATATACTTATATTGGATATTGCCATGCCCAAGCTCAATGGTATCGAGGTAAGCAACAGGATAAAGAAAAAATTCCCAAAGACAAAGATTATTATATTGTCCATGTATGACAACAAGGAGTATATTTTTGAATTGTTTTCCTGCGGAGTCTCAGGCTATTTACCCAAAGAATCTGTGGCTTCGGATTTGATATCCGCCATCAGGGCTGTGCATAAAGGCGATTTTTATATGAGTTCATCGATATCCAAGAAGGTCGTGGATGGATTTCTGCAAATGGGACAGGGTAAGAAGATAAAAAAACCATCGTCCAAAGACAACCTCACAAGCAAAGAGAAGGAGATATTGCAGTTGATAGCCGAAGGCTACTCAAGCAGAGAAATCGCCGGGCTTCTGAATACCAGTATGAAAACCGTGGATACCCACAGGAATAATATCATGAAGAAATTGAATTTGCATCGCAAAAGTGAATTGATTAAATATGCAATACAGCAGGGCATAATTCAGATAAACGCCAACATTGTCCATTAGCAGTCAGATCAGGATTTGGGCAAAAGATAAAGGGAACGCGCGCAGCCTTTTCATTATAGATCGTTTCGTGATCCTGATCCTGCTTAAAAGATAGGCATATATATATGTTTTATATCTAATCATCCTGTTGAAGGCAACCTTTTTATTTAAAAATATTGCATTCCCCTGCCCGTGTTTGTATATCTTTTTTATAGCGAGATAAAATCCCTTTTCCACTAAGAGACAAACAATATCATCAAAAAGCATTTGCCCCTCCCAGAACCTCTCTGTTTCAACCTCAATGTGGATCATTTTTACGCGATCTGCAATTTTGCTCATCCCACTCAAGACTTCATACGAACATCCCTCTACGTCTATCCATAACGCAATACTTTTATCAATGCTGTCGCTTAAGAGCGAGTCAAGGGTTTTTGTTTTTACATATACTTGGGTTTTTGAACCGTCGGATACCTTTTCCTTTAAAGATCCCGTTCCCAAACGCCAATCAGTATCATAGCCGGCCTCATAATTTACATCAGGGACAAAAAATTTTGTTGTGCCAGTCTTGTCTGAAATAGCGGCAGGCATAATCTTGATAGACCCGTTAATGAATTCAGGCAACATAGCGATCTTTTTGAAAAGAATAGGATTGGCTTCGAAGGCTGTGACTTCAGCATTTGGGACAATCTTTTTGAAATAGATCGCCTCACGGCCGTCCCTTGATCCGATATCGTAAATAATATCAGGATCAATACGCTTCAACCACTCGCAAAATATTATCTTTGTGTCCATGCCGTTTAATAATCCATTCCCTTGCCAAAATTCGCCCCTTTCGGGTTTGCGGCATTTTGGATTTTGGTTTTGTTTTCGAAAACTATGGGGCGCTTATTTAAGCATATTTATATAATAAGTTATCTATTGATTTCAAGAAAATAAAACAATAAAATTTTGACAATGATTAAGACAAGAGTAAAAAGTCTGCCTGTTTGGCTGTTTGAAAATCTTCAAAGATATGACCGGATTTGCCATTTCGTTTCTTCAAGGATTGGCGGTGTTAGCGCTGCGCCATACGATTATCTTAACCTGGGTTTTCATGTTGGCGATCACTGCGACAAGGTCATAGAAAATCGTCGTATTTTGGTTTCAACGTTTGGAATACCTTTAAAAAACCTAACCATAAGCAAACAAATACATGGCAACAAGGTAGCTATCGTAACGGAAGAAATGAGGGGGATGGGCGGCCTTGAATATGAAAAGGCGATAGATACGGCGGATGCCATGGTGACAAACATTTCCAATATTTGCATCATGGTTTTGGTCGCAGATTGTCTGCCCATATTATTTTTCGATCCTAAGAAGAATGTCATAGGGGCCGCGCATGCTGGATGGAGGGGAGCTAAAAAATTTGTGGCCCAAAATACCGCAGAGGCGCTCATCAAAAAATTTGACTGTTCATCTGAGGATATAATTGTAGGAATCGGGCCTTCCATCGGTCCTTGCTGTTATGAGGTAAACAAGGAATTTGTTGCCCGGTTTGAGCAAATTTTTGGGAAAAAAGAAGGCGTTATTTGTTATTTTAAGGGTGGCAAATACTTTCTCAATCTATGGGAGATTAACAAAAGGCAGCTTACAGAGATAGGCATCCCTAAGAAAAACATAGAAGTTGCCGAAATATGTACATATTGCCATGCAGATCAATTCTTCTCTTACAGACATCAAAAAGGGGAAACAGGAAGGTTTGGCGCCGCTATAATGATTAATAAATAATATATATTGACAATATTTCTTGACACACTCCTTCATATTTCTTGACATTTTTGGAAGGTATATGATAGATTGATTAAAATCTTTTAAACTCTATGTAGTCACTGGATAAAAGGTGGGAAAAATAGCTGGCTTTAATAACAACGGTAGTACACATAGATTGATTTTTTAAGAAAGGAGATTATAAAGATGTTTAAGGCCTATTATCTAAAAGGAGCTATCTGCATATCCTTGCTTATATTGATACTATTTGCACCCACGACTCCTTTTGCCCAAATCCCTACAGAGGCAGAGGTGCATAACCGGTTAGGCAATGAATATTGCGACCGTGGAGAGTTTAACAAGGCGATAAAGGAATATGAGGAGGCTGTAAAGATATATCCTAAATATGTTGATGCCTATTACAATCTTGGTGTGACCTATTACCATGACCTTAAAGACTATCAAAAGGCTGCCCAATATTTTCAAAAATTCCTGGAATACGAACCGGAATCGCCTGATTCAAAACAGGTTCAGAACTGGCTTGATGATATAAAGAAAACACATGGGATAACCCCTGCCGCTCCTGCCCCATCTGAAAAGGTGATCCAGACAGCCAAACCCGAGGCTGTAAAAGAGCCTGTAAGAAAAGTTGAAGAAATTATTCCCCCTGGCCATTCCCCATTCCCTGCACCCGTTACAAAACCCGAACCTGTTCCCTCTCAGGCAATGCCTTCAGCCAAAGAGCTTCAGGCTGGTGTTGGAAAGAAGCAGGCGGACGCAGAAGACGAGAGATATAAAAAGGCATTGGCTCACAAAAATCAAGGCAATATCTATAGCAAGGACGGAAATTTCCAGATGGCAGTCCGGGAATATCACAAGGCCCTTGATCTAAGGCCCGATTATACTGATGCCCTTTATAATCTTGCCAAGACCTACGATTTCGATCTGAAAGATTATGAGCAGGCTATTAAATACTATGAGACTTTTCTGAAATATGAACCTCCAAACACTCCGGATGCAAAAGAGGTCAACACGTGGCTTTTAAAGGCCAGAATGAATCTGGCAAAAAGCAAGGAAACGGCATCCGAAAAGATGATTGCCGGCGCGGGAGCTGTTGCGCCTGTTGTGCCGGTTACTCCTGTTCAGCCCCTTGAACTGCCTCAGCCTGTTCAGGATGCCTCGTCTGTAAAAAGACCGTCCAAATTGCTTTCCGGCGTAAGGTTTGAGGACAAACCTTTCACCAAGGGGCTGTTAGCGTCGCCTGCTCAGGTTGCGGCTGCCACACCCGATATGCCATTTTCTCTGGCTACCGAAAAGGCTGTTTATCCAGTACCTGCACCGGTTCCCGTTGCCCAACCACAACCGCCATCTACGCCTCCTCCCCCTGCTGCAAAGGGCATTTTATTGACATCATATATTCCCGGCGATCTCAAATCCGTCCAAAGTTCGGTTGTGCTCAGGGCGGAAATGAAAAATGAATTATTGGAAATATTTAGATCAAAAAACGCCCCTGATCCGGACAAACTGGCCCAGCTTTTTATGACCAAACTGCGGCAGGATACACTCCAAAGCGGCGACGAAATGGCAAATATAGAGATACCCGGCGAGGTGCTTGCCAATATCCAAAACATCCGTATCCTTTCACATAGCGACAGGATTGAGCTAAACAATGAAAAGGGCAATCTATTCAGGTCTCCGCAAACGGTTCAGACAAGAAAGCGTTTGCAGACAATCAACGAAATCCTCGAAAACGGATATGAAATCAAATAATCAAACGAGGATAGATTATTGTCATAAGTGGACAGATAGATATCAACTTAAGCAGTAGCAGTATATATAGGAGCATATAAATGAAGCCACTGAAAAGCAGATGTGTTTTATCAGGCATTGAGCGTGCCCCTCACAGGGCGCTTTTATACGGTACAGGGTTTCCCAAATCTGCGTTGTCAGGCATTCCACTGATAGGGCTTGTTACGTCTTTCACAGACCTCATCCCCGGCCATGTCGGCATGAGAGACCTTGAGCGTTTTATTGAAAAGGGGATACATTCAGGAGGCGGTTACTCCTTTATTTTCAGTGTTCCGGGTATCTGCGATGGAATCGCAATGGGGCACTCAGGAATGAATTATTCCCTCCCCTCTAGGGAACTTATTGCGGACATGATCGAAAGCATCGCCCTTGCACACTGTCTGGATGGCCTTGCGCTTCTTACCAATTGCGACAAGATTACACCAGGGATGCTTATGGCTGCGGCAAGGCTTGATCTTCCTGCCATTGTGGTCACTGCAGGGCCTATGCTATCAGGCAGATATAAAATGAGAAGGCTTTCCCTTGTTAGAGACACGTTCGAGGCAGTCGGCAGATACCAAAAAGGCGAAATAACCGAACAGGAATTGTCCGAACTGGAGATTTCCGCTTGCCCTGGCGTGGGTTCCTGCCAGGGTTTATATACCGCCAATACCATGTCCTGCATGACCGAGGCCTTGGGCATGTCTCTGTCTGGATCGGCAACGGCCCTTGCGGTTTCCGCCCAAAAGAAGAGATACGCCTTTGAGAGTGGAAGACGTCTTATAGACCTTGTAAGAGAGGGGAAGAATGCCAGGCAGTTCATGACAAAAGAGGCATTTGAAAACGCCACCCGTATGGATATGACTCTTGGAGGGTCAACAAACACAGCCCTTCACCTGCCCGCAATAGCCTCGGAGGCAGGGGTGGATCTTACCCTTGATATGTTCGATTCCATAAGCCGCGACACGCCTCATATAACCAATCTCAGGCCAGGCGGGGAACACTTTATGGAAGACCTTGATGCAGCAGGCGGAATCCCTGCCGTGCAAAAAAGGATCAAAGAAAAGCTCCACGATACTCCCACAGTAACAGGCCTGACCACTCACCAGATTGCCGATCAGGCGCAGGTCTATGACGATGATATTATTAGGCCAACTGACATGGCGTATCATAAGGAAGGCGGTATGGCAGTGCTAAAAGGCAACCTCGCCCCTGACGGATCTATTGTCAAACAGTCTGCTGTTAAACCCGAGGTGATGGTGTTTAAAGGCAAAGCCCGGTGCTTTGATTCGGAAGAAAAGGCGATGAAGGCCATCATGGACGGCAGGATAAAACCCGGAGATGTCGTAGTAATTCGGTACGAAGGCCCTAAAGGGGGACCTGGGATGAGGGAGATGCTGTCGCCGACTTCCGCAATCCAGGGGATGGGCATTGCGGATTCTGTAGCCTTGATCACAGATGGAAGGTTCTCAGGCGGCACAAGAGGGCCATGTATCGGTCATATCTCTCCAGAGGCAATGGAAGGCGGGACAATTGCCCTTGTCCAGGACGGAGATTCCATACTTATAGATATCCCTCAAAGAAGGCTTGAGCTGCTTGTTTCCGGAGAGGAAATCGGCCGCCGGCGAAAGGCTTGGAGCGCCCCTTCCCCCAAAATACAATCCGGATACCTGGGCCGCTACAGCAAACTTGTGACATCTGCCAGCACAGGCGCTATACTCATGCGTTAAAAAGGTATAAATATCCATGACAGGTTCTCAGATTTTTTTGGAAAGCCTTCTCAAGGAGGGGGTACAGCATATATTCGGTTTTCCAGGCGCAAGCATCCTGGGGATTTATGACCTGCTCCTTGATTGCCCTATCAAACACATACTTGTACGCCACGAGCAAGGCGCCATTCACGCGGCAGACGGATATGCAAGGGCCATTGGGAAACCCGGCGTCTGTCTGGTCACATCAGGTCCAGGGGCAACCAATATAGTGACAGGGCTGGCAAACGCTTATATGGATTCCATTCCGGTTGTAGCATTCACTGGCCAGGTGCCAACAAGCATGATCGGAAACGATGCCTTTCAGGAGGCTGACATCGTCGGCATTACTCGTTCAATCACAAAATACAATTATCTTGTCAGAGACGTAAAAGACCTCTCGAGGATCATAAGAGAGGCATTTCACATCGCATCCACCGGTCGGCCCGGACCTGTCCTTGTAGATCTGCCCAAGGATGTCCTTTTAGACAAATGTGATTTATGCTTTCCGGAAAAGGTGGAAATCAGGGGTTACAAGCCTACATACAAGGGTCATCCCAGACAGGTCAGCGCCGCCGCAAAGCTGATAAATGAGGCAAAAAGGCCGGTTGTTTATGCCGGAGGCGGGGTGATAATCTCTGGGGCGTCTGATGAATTGACCAATCTGGTAAACAAAGGCCATATCCCTGTCACATCAACACTGATGGGGCTGGGAGGCATAAGTTCCCTTAACCCTTATTTTCTGGGGATGATGGGGATGCATGGCACAAAATACGCAAACCTTGCGATAACCGAATGCGACCTTCTGATAGCCGTCGGCTCGAGATTTGATGACCGTGTGACAGGAAGACTGGACAAATTTGCCCCAAAGGCCACATATATACACATAGATATAGACCCTACGGCAATAAGCAAGAATATAAGGGTGCATGTTCCCATAGTGGGAGACGCAAAAGACATACTTGCAAGCCTTGTAAAAGAGATAGAACCGGTTGACAGGTCACAATGGCTTGAAAGGATCGAGGGGTGGAAGAAGGAATCCCCCCTTGAGTATAAATTCTCCAGGGATGTAATAAAACCTCAGTATGTAGTAGAGCAGATATACGAGATCACCAAAGACCGGCCTACGGTTATAGCAACTGAAGTGGGACAGCATCAGATGTGGGTGGCCCATTATTACAAATTCACAATCCCCAGGTCCCTAATCACTTCAGGCGGTCTGGGTACCATGGGATTTGGTTTTCCAGCGGCTATTGGCGCGCAGGTGGCCCGGCCTGATGCGCTTGTCATAGACGTTGCAGGCGATGGCAGTTTCCAGATGGTCTCTCAGGAGCTTGCCACCGCTGTCCAACATAACCTGCCAGTTAAGGTGATAATCCTGAACAACCAATATCTTGGAATGGTTCGCCAGTGGCAGGATCTTTTTATGAAAAAAAGGTATTCAGGGACATGCATGGAATGCGCCCCTGATTTTGTAAAACTGGCGGAGGCATATGGAGCTGTGGGGCTCAGAGCGGAAAGGCCAGAGGAAGTAAGGGGTGTGATTGAAGAGGCTATATCAAACAATAAACCCGTTTTGGTGGATGTCCGTGTCGCAAGGGAAGAGAATGTCCTGCCTATGGTGCCTGCAGGGGCAGGGATTGAGGAGATGATGCTCCCATGAAAAAAAGCGGCGCAAAGATATTTGTCGACACACTTATAGAACATGGCGTTGACACCATTTTCGGATTTCCTGGAGGCGCGGTGCTTCCTATATACGATCAACTATATCAATCCCCTGTCCGCCATATCCTTACAAGACACGAACAGGGCGCAATCCACGCAGCCGATGGCTATGCAAGGGTTACAGGCAAGGCAGGTATATGCATAGCAACATCCGGACCTGGAGCGACAAACCTTGTTACAGGCCTTGCGAACGCATTCATGGATTCAGTGCCGCTGATTGCATTCTCTGGCCAGGTGCCTACATCCATGATAGGAAACGACAGCTTTCAGGAGGCGGATATCTATGGCATCACAATACCTGTCACCAAATACAACTACCTGGTGAAGGATGTAAATAATCTAAGACGGGTATTGGACGAGGCATTTCATATCGCCAGGACAGGCAGGCCTGGCCCTGTTTTGATCGATATTCCAAAGGATGTGCAGATCAAGGAGACGGAGTTTTGGGAAGGAAAAGAGATAGACCTTCCTCCTAATCACAGGGCGGACGATTTGGATATCCAAAAACAGATAAAACGGGCCGCAGAGGCCATCAGGAATGCAAAACGCCCTGTGTTGTATGTGGGGGGAGGAGCTATCATATCCGGGGCATCTGAGCCATTGAAGAAACTGGCTGAAAAGGCTTCCATCCCTGTCACCACAACGCTTATGGGAAAAGGCTCTTTCCCTGAGACACACCCCCTTTCTCTGGGCATGCTCGGTATGCACGGGACAAAATATGCCAACTATGCCGTCACAGAGGCTGATCTTCTCATAGCCATAGGTGCCAGATTCGATGACAGGGTGACAGGCGATATAAAAAGGTTTGCGCCAAATGCCGGTATTATCCACATTGATATAGACCCTGCCGAGATAAGCAAAATAATAAAAGTGGACATCCCGATGGTGGGGGATGCAAATGATATCCTTTCAGCCCTGTGCAAGATGCTGGAGAGCAAAAGGCATCCTGAATGGCTTGATAAAATAGCTGAATGGAAAAGGGACTATCCCTTGAGTTATGACAAATCAGGAAACGAAATAAAGCCACAGTATGTAGTAGAAAAGATATACGAGGTCACCAAAGGAGATGCCATAATCGCGACAGAGGTCGGGCAAAACCAGATGTGGGCCGCTCAGTATTATCTGCTCGACAGGCCGAGGTCTTTCGTCTCCTCCGGGGGCCTTGGCACTATGGGTTTTGGTTTTCCTGCCTCCATAGGTGCAAAGGTTGGATGTCCAGACAGAGTGGTGTTTGACATAGCAGGGGACGGAAGCTTTCAGATGACTATACAGGAATTAGCGACCGCTGTTCAGGATGGGATAAACGTCAAGATAGCCATCCTGAATAATGGTTATCTCGGGATGGTGCGCCAGTGGCAGGAGATCTTTTTTGGCCGCCGTTATTCCTCCACCTGCCTTGGAAAATCCCCTGATTTTGTGGCTATTGCCAAAGGATATGGGGCGGAGGGGATACGGGTCACAAAACCGGAGGATGTCGAACCTGCAATAAAACAGGCGTTACAGACCGATAAGCCGGTTGTTATAGACTTCTGCGTATCGCCAGAAGAAAATGTCTTCCCCATGGTCCCTCCTGGGGAAGCGATAGATAAGATGCTTGATCAAGGGAGCGGGAAATGAGGCACATCCTTTCCGTCCTGGTTAGAAACCATGCAGGCGTTTTATCACATGTGGCAGGGCTTTTTACAAGACGTTCTTACAACATAGAAAGCCTGGTGGCCGGCGAGACTGAAGATCCCGATATATCGAGGATCACTATAGTAGTAGCCGGGGATGAAAGGGTGCTTGAGCAGGTAAGCAAACAGCTTGGCAAACTTGTGGACGTAATCAGCGTAAGCGATCTAAAATACGACCGCGCAGTGACAAGGGAGCTTTCGATCATAACCGTGAAGTCAACGGCAAAAACAAGATATGAAATCATCGAGATAGCAGAGGTCTTTGGCGCCAAAGTCGTGGACATGTCGGAAAAGACGATCACGATAGAGATCACGGGAGAGGAGAGGGTTATTAAAAACGTAGTCAATCTCTTGAGGCCCTTCGGCATAGAGGAGATGGCCAGAACCGGCCTGATCGCCCTGGGGTTAAAGAGCCCGAGTTGAATTAAGGGAGGCAATATCTTTGCGCCATACAATCACTGTGCTGGTAGAAAATAAGTTTGGCGTCCTTGCCAGGATATCCAGTCTGTTCAGCGCAAGGGGCTTTAATATAGAAAGCCTTTCTGTGGGAGAGACTATCGACCCGACCATCTCCAGGATGACCCTCGTCACAAGCGGAGATGACCAGATCATTGAGCAGGTCATCAAACAGCTTCGCCGCCTGATTGACGTTATAAAGGTGAGCGACCTCTCGGATATGGAATATGTGGAGAGGGAAATGGTCCTGCTAAAGGTCTCCGCTGATTCGCAGAACAGGGCTGAAATCCTGAGGATTTGCGATATCTTCAGGGGAAAGATTATAGATGTATCCCCAAAGACCCTTACACTTGAGGTAACCGGCGTGCAGGACAAAATTTCAGCGATGATTGGCCTGTTGAAACCCATGGGGATAATCGAGATCGCACGAACCGGCAAGGTGGCCATGTCAAGGGCAAAAAAATAATATGAATGTAACTAAAATGGTGCCATTTCTTATTCGTCATTCTGGCGAAAGCCGGAATCCAGTATGTCTGGAAAACTTAAACAATCAACAATGTTTTATTTTTGGTTACACTTAAATAATATGGACTCCGGCTTCTGCTGGAGTGACGTGTTTGGCGACTTTTTACGAGAACATCAAAATTGGGAGAAAATATTATGACAAAAATGTATTATGACCAGGATGCGGATCTTAACATTTTGAAGAATAAAACCATAGCTGTTATAGGTTATGGAAGTCAGGGGCACGCGCAATCCCAAAACCTTAAGGATAGCGGCCTGAATGTGATTGTTAGCGATCTTCCAGGAAGCGCCAACTGGATTCAGGCTGAAAAAGACGGGATGACCATAATGACCACGCCCGAGGCAGCCAAAAAGGCGGATATCATACAAATCCTTGTACCTGACCAGTTTCAGCCCCAGGTTTACAAAAGCCAGATCATGGATCATCTGGCCCCTGGCAACGCCCTTGTATTTTCACATGGCTTCAATATACATTTTAGCCAGATTGTGCCCCCTCCAGAGATCGACGTATATATGGTGGCTCCCAAAGGGCCAGGACACCTCGTTCGAAGGGTCTATCAGCAGGGCCAGGGGGTTCCTTCCCTCATAGCTATATATCAGGACAAATCCGGCAAAGCCAAAGAACTGGCCCTTGCACATGCAAAAGGTATAGGCGCAACCAGGGCAGGGGTATTAGAGACGACCTTCGCAGAGGAGACAGAGACCGATCTTTTCGGCGAACAGGTTGTGCTGTGCGGCGGCCTCACTGAATTGATCAGGTCCGGCTTTGAGACGCTTGTAGAGGCCGGATACCAGCCTGAGATAGCATATTTTGAGTGTTTGCATGAGGTAAAGCTGATAGTGGACCTGATCTATGAGCACGGAATAAGCGGCATGAGATATTCCATTAGCGACACTGCCGAATATGGCGATCTGACCCGCGGGAAGAGGATAATATCGGAAGACACAAAAGAAGAAATGAGATGCATCCTGGATGAGATACAAAGCGGGGAATTCGCACGTGAATGGATACTGGAAAACCAGGCAGGCCGGCCAGTATTCAATGCCTTGCGCAAACAGCAATCGGAACATATCATAGAACAGGTCGGGAAAAAACTAAGGGGCATGATGAGCTGGCTGAAGAAATAGCCTGAACGATTAAAAATCCGATGGCCTCGTAAAAGGTACTTTTTTTTAATAAAAAAAGACTATCTCTAAACCATAATGGCCAAACAGGCATTGGCCGCCCCCATGAATACAAATGTATTTTTATGATAATAATATTAAACTTATCGTTAGGGGCATCTTAGATTTTTTTCGAGGCCATCAATATCTGGTTATAAGGAAACAACAGATTTAAATACATGGAAACAACTAAAAGATTTTTACCTGTCGCCCGCGAAGGATGGCCTTTCATAATTCCAGGGATAGTGATCTTCTTCATCTGCTTATTAATGTGCAACGCTTTTCTTTCAATACTCTTTGGCATAGTCACATTGAGTGTCGCCTTATTCTTCAGGGACCCGAACAGAAAAACACTTCAGGATGAACATATCATCCTTTCTCCCGCTGATGGCAGGATACTGGAAATTCCCCAGACAAAAAAAACGGAAAACGGGACAACGCCTACCCAGCAAATCAGCATCTTCATGTCTGTGCTGAACTGCCATATCAACCGTATCCCGCTTTCAGGAAGGGTTACAAAAAGCGAGTACAACCCAGGGAAATTCCTCCCCGCATTCAGGGAAAAGGCCTCTCTGCTCAATGAACAAAATACTATATATATCTCAAAAGGCAATATGGAGGTGGGTATACGCCAGATCGCCGGCCTTATAGCAAGAAGGATTGTATGCAGGGCAATGCCTGGCAATCATGTAAAGCAGGGGGATCGTTTTGGTCTTATAAGGTTCGGATCCCGTGTAGACGTTCTCCTTCCTCCCAATGTAGAGATCCTGGCAAAACCAGGGCAGAAGGTCAAGGCAGGGCTTAGCATAATTGCCAGGATAAAAAAATAATTGGCTGTACCGACCCAATTATTTATGGGATTTCACTTAGATAAAACACGCTTTTGGGCCTAATCTATCAAAGCCACACCTTCATCACTGTAACCGATCATATCTATAGCGCTTATCTTGCTGTCCGAGATTGAGTAGTAATAGTCGCCTACAAAGTTAAACGGATAAGATATTAGACCAGCTATAGTTATATATTTCGCCTGTGATGGGAAAGGTATGTTCAGCGCAGGAGATTATGCCTGTAGCTTTTATTGCGCCGCCATAGGTATTGCGTATCTGCTTTAGATGATGGGCATGTTGGGGGGTGATAGTCATTGTGCTTTTTATTTCAAACAGGCTGAGTTCCCCTCCTATGTCGATGACCAGATCTATTTCTAATCCGTCCCGTGTCCGCAGATAGTACATCGAGGGCTTCATCCCATGGTGAAGGAACCTTTTCAAAAAATCACACACTACCATCGTCTCAAAAAGGTTGCCAACACTTGGGCCGTTCAGGAGGGATTCTGCGTCATGGAACCCCAGCAGATAGGAGCAAAGCCCTGGATCGTTGAAGTATATTTTAGGGCTTTTCACAATGCGTTTTTCTATATTTCTATAATACGGATACAGCAGGTATATCTGATACCCTGTCTCCAGTAGAGAAAGCCACCTTTTTGCCGTTGGCACGCTAACGCCGATATCGCGCGCCAGGTCAGAAAGATTAAGAATCTGCCCTGTCCTGATGGCGCAGGAGACCAAAAACCTTTCAAATTGACTAAGATCCCCTATGTTTGTCAGGTTTCTGATATCCCTTTCTATATATGTGGTTATATAAGACCCGCACCATAGCTGTCTATCAACGCTTCTATTGGAGGCGATTTCGGGGTACATGCCCCTAAGCAGTATATTGCTCAATTCCGCCGAAGGACTATGTGATGTTTCAAGAGTGTTTTCTTTTCCCCACAGATTATTAAGCGACTCCAGCCATTTATCAGGCGGTTGCGAGTTTTCCGCCTCTCCGGTCAGCTCTGAAAAGGAGAATGGCAAGAGATTCAAGACCGCAGCCCTTCCTGCCAAAGATTGTGTTACATCCTGCATGAGAAGGAAATTTTGCGAACCTGTAAGGATCCACTGGCCCGGTTTTCTATTTTCATCTATCCGTGTCTTGATATAGGAGAGCAATTCAGGCACATACTGTATTTCATCAATCACTACAGGCAGTTTGTATCGATTCAGAAATCCAACAGGATCATCCTTTGCCCTCATGCGTATGTCAGGGTCTTCCAGATTAACAAAGGTGTGCGTCTGTGAAAAAAGCATCCTGAGGAGCGTAGTTTTTCCTGATTGCCGGGGGCCTGTAAGGATAATCGCAGGAAAGGTGGCGATAGCCCTTGCTATTGTCTTTGCCATAATCCTTTGCTTGTATTTCATGACCATATTCTAACGCTTAATATTTAATATTGCAAATTAAAAATTAGGGGAAATACCTCAAAGGGCCATGAAAGTTTTATCAGCTCATGACCGCATATGTAAGAATTTCTGACTCTTGGTCTCAAGATAGGGGAATATTATGATGGACTCGTAAAAAGTCGCCGAACCTTAAATCTTAGGAATTTCCATTTTTTCCATACGGGTTTTCAGCCAGGTTTAATAAAATCCGCCCAAAGGGCGATACATTCAAGGATTTCCTCCTTCCCGTATGTCATGCCTTTTCCTATACCGGGGCATTCCCTTGAAACAGCATGCCAGTTTTCCTCCGATCTCAGGTTATTAAACCAGAATGGATATGTCCTGCACTGCAGAGGACGAAAAGGATATATGCTGCAGCCATCCTTATAAAAGATACACCTGCCACCTTTATCCTCCTTGATACTGTAGCCTGCTCCGACAGGATAGAGGCATGTGTTTATGAAATTCTCTTCCCCCATCTTAAGAAAACCGGCTATGCGCTTTATTTCCTCAATGGTTACAAGGATCACGCCTGGCTCACCCATACAGCATGCACCGCAGCGCTGGCATTCAAATGACAACCCTCTATCGAAAAAATAGGCCCGATCCGGTATGTAAAATGCCTCCATTTGGGAAAATACCCCTCTATTTATTAGCAAGATTGATGGACTCATAAAAAGTCGTCAAAACCATCGCTACGGCGAAAGCCTGCGTCCAGAACCACTTTAACACACTGGATTCCGTGCCAAGCACGGAATGTCAAAATACGAAGGTAAAAAATGTCAAAACGCCCCTAAAAAATCTTAAAGGTCGAAAGGGTTTACACGCACGGGTAAAAATGATACATTCTATACGTTTATTAAAAAAATCATTATATCCTGTCTACTCGCATATAACAATCTTCAAAGTTATTTTAGGGAATTTATTTCATAAAAGGCACGATTGAGGTGATCCATGTCTTTGATAATTTCAGAGGACATAAGAAAGAACTACAGCGCAGGCGAGATAACAGTGGAGGCCCTGAAAGGGCTCAATTTTACGGTTGAGCCTGCCGCCTTTGTCTCGTTCATCGGCCCTTCTGGGAGCGGCAAGACGACCCTGCTCAACCTCATAGGGTGTCTTGATAAACCGACATCAGGAAGGCTTACGGTGGCTGGAGCTGAGGTATCAAGGCTTGACAGAAGGCAGTCCGCCCTGTTCAGGGGAATGAATCTGGGATTCGTGTTTCAGGACTTCAATCTTATACCCGTGCTAACCGTGTACGAGAATGTGGAATATCCCCTTTTGATGGTACGTAATGTGCCTTCGGCAGAGCGGCGCAAGAGGGTTATGGCCCTTCTTGATTCAGTCGGCATGGCTGATCATAAGGGGAAGCGGCCTGATCAGATCTCCGGTGGGCAGAAACAGCGTGTAGCAATTGCGCGCGCCCTTGTTTCGGATCCGAAGCTCGTCCTGGCAGACGAGCCTACCGCCAACCTGGATCACGAGACCGCTTACATGGTTATCAACAGCATGAAAAGGCTTCGGGACGAACTGGGCACCACCTTCATATTTTCCACTCACGACCCTAAGATCGTGGGAGAGGCGGAGATCATATTCACCCTGGAGGATGGCCGGATTGTCGATACCAGAAAGGCAAAGGGGGGAAAGGGGGATGCTTGACCTATTCAGGATCGCAATAAGGAATCTCATGCGCTACAAGCGCAGGACCATTCTAACTGCTTCCCTTATAACCATAGGCGTCGTATTCGTCCTTGTTTTCATATCGGTTTCAGGTTCATTCAAGGCCATGATGATAGGACAGATCACTGATTCGATGCTCGGCCACATACAGATCCATAAAAAAGGATATGTATCCTCTATAGACAATCTCCCCCTGACACTGAACATCAAACCTGCAGCGGTCAAACGTATAGAGGAGGTCATCGGTCAGATTCCGGAGATCGAATCCCACTCAAAAAGGATAAAATTCGGGGGTATGTTCAGCACCTTTGTGGAGACCACCACCATTAGGCTCAACGGGGTGTATCCTGAGGATGAATTTCGCGCCGTCCCCCTCCTTCCCTCACGCATCATTCAGGGAAAGAAGGGGCTTGCCAGGGGGGAGATCCTTTTGCCTGACCTGATCTTCAAGGGGATGAATGTGAACGTAGGCGACAGCATCGTAGTTGTGGCCACCAACGAGGACGGTTCGGTGAACGGAAGGCAGTTCACCGTATCGGGGATGATCGAGAGCGCAACCGGCCCTGGGGGACGGGACGGATACATACACATCGAGGATGCGGCAGAGATACTCAGGATGGAGGAGCAGGAGATAAGCGAGATCGCCCTTAAACTTCACGATTTCAATAAACTTCATGAAATCTACTCAATGCTTCAGGACAAGCTCGGAGAGGAGAAAAACCAGCAGGGGAAACCTGTCTTAGAGGTACACACATGGGAATCCCTCTCCCCGTTCTTCAATATAGCCAGGATGATAGATATAATGACATTTTTCATCAAACTCATGCTCATAGCCATAGTATTGATAAGCATCATGAATGTAATGATAATGGCAGTATATGAGCGGATACGGGAGATCGGTACTATTGCCGCAATCGGGACAATGCCTGAAAAGATACTCTCCCTGTTCGTGCTGGAGGGATTCTCACTTGGCGTGTTCGGCGCCATCGTGGGGAACCTTATCGGTATGGGGATCATTCTCATACTGAATGTCTCTAAGATCACATTCGATTTCGGCAGGCAGACAGGCCTCATCCTCTCTCCGTCTATCAGTGGGAAGGAGATGCTGATGATCTCTGTCATAGTGATCGTTGTTGCAGTGATAGCAAGCCTTCAGCCGGCGTACAAGGCGTCGTGCATGGAGCCTATCAAGGCGCTTAGGCATACGTAGATGAAACGCTCATGAATCTTCGATTCACAAATGGGTATGAAAATACCCGGAAGGGATTTTCAGATGAAAGCCAAAGGTAAAGCAGCATGAAAAAGACCCTGACAATCGCATTTTTTATCATCATGCTTTTCTTTTTGTATCATGTCAGAGCCATTTCTGGGTACGGCATGGATGCCTCCCATGATGACAGTAAATACATCGTCCAGGAAGACAAGGCTCTCAATCCAAAGACCCATTACAGCATCGATTTGCTCACACAGATAGACAGAAATCTCAATCCCGAAACCTATGAATCGTACAGGAAACTTATCAATGTGGAGACTGACGGTACAAAGAAGGAGTTCGTCCTGTTCACTCTCAAAAAGGGAAAGGACAAGGTGGCAGCGCTTTTCCTTTCCCCTGCAAGCGAAAAGGGGAGGAGCACACTGCGCCTTGGGGACAACATGTGGCTGTATATCCCTAATGTGGGAAAGCCCATCAGGATAACTAGTCTGCAGTCGGTTGTGGGGGGCGTTTTCAACAATGCGGATATCCTGAGCCTCGATTTCGCTGTGGAATACGATGTGGAGAAGGTCGAGGAGGATGGGGATGAACAGATTCTGTATCTTAAGGCAAAGACCAAAAACATCGCCTACGACAGGCTCAGGATGTGGATAGACAGGGAGAAAAAACTCCCCTCTAAAATCGAATGTCTCACCGGGGCGTCCATGCTCATAAAGACCATTTACTATAAAGAGATAAAGGATTTCGGTGATGGCATAATCCGCCCATCTGTCATAGAGACCGACAGCCCCCTGTACAAGGGATACAAATCCATAATGATCTTCGCAGGTATCAAGAAACGGGAGATCACAGATGAGGCATTCACCCTAACCTTCATGCCCAATCTGGAATCGCTTAGAAAATAAGGCACAAACGCTGGTGAGAAATACAGGCGGCATAAGCGGTATTATCATAATCCAAGGCTTTCCTGTCCTAATATATACCCTTGTCATTGCATTCTTCCCTGCCCTTTTTCCAGCATCATCCAGTGCCCAGGATGATTCCTATACGTTCGATCTTTCCGAGGTCGAAAAAAGGCCCTATGAGATAGGCGGGTATGTGGAATTGAATCCGGTCATCTTTGGATTGGACAGGGACTCCGCCCTTTACAAATTGCGTTTTCAAGGCCAGGACGAAGGGGATACCGCCGAAGAGTATCGCGGGGCTGTTGAGATCAGAGGCAGTTATGAAAAGGGCATTGCCAGGGTTTATGCCCGTGCCCATACTGAGGTCTCACATGCATGCCACGAATGGTCTGAAACAACTGAACTCCACGAGGGCTATCTATCCATTAAACCTCCCCTGGGTGCCGGATTCGATATAGGAAAGAGGACACTCAAATGGGGCAAGGGGTACGCATGGAATCCTGCCGCATTTGTGGACATGCCCAAGGATCCCGATGATCCTGAGGGAAGCCGCGAGGGATTCACCGTGATCTCAGCGGATTTTATAAAGAGCTTCAATGCCGGTTTGAAGACCTTGTCCTTTACCCCGGTCATCGTCCCTGTGACCGGTCACCTGAACGAAGAATTCGGCCGGCGCCATCACCTGAACATTGCAGGCAGGCTTTACATGCTCCTCTACGATACGGATATCGATCTCATCATGCTTGCAGGCACAGGCAGGCCGGATGGATACGGGCTCGATTTCTCGAGAAACATCCTCACCAACTTTGAAATACATGGTGAATTGGCCATTGTCAGACATGCGGCAAAAAAGGTGATCGCAAGCGATGGAAATATTTCAGAAAGTCAATATAACCCAAGGAGTCTTCTTTTCGGCATCAGGTACCTCACCAGCTTTGACATGACCATCATAGCCGAATATTATCATAACGGCGCAGGGTACACCGAGGCGGAGATGGGAGATTACTATGCCTTTATCCGCAGCGCCTACAGCGCCTATTTATTGTCGAACGACAATGGCGGTCTCGCCAAGGCTATGAATATATCAAGGGGCGACTACGGCAGGGCCAATCCCATGCAGGATTACCTTTATCTTCGTATCAACCAGAAGGATCCCTTCGATATCCTTTATGTCACGCCATCCCTGACCCTGATCCTGAATTGTGCTGACGGGAGCTTTTCCATCGCGCCGGAGTTGCTTTACGAGGGTATAACGAATATCTCCCTCTCTGCTAAACTGACCCTCCTTTCAGGGGGCGCATCTAGCGAATACGGCGAGAAACAGAACGACTGGCGGGCCGAATGTAAGGCCAGGGTTTATTTTTGAAAAATAAGTTCCACATTGATATACTGATAAACAAATTGCAAACTCATTATTTGCCTTTTTTTCAACAAGATTGATGGCCTCGTAAAAAGTAATTTTGATGATGAAAAACCAAGATTATATCGCCAAAAAATATATCAAATTTATAATATTAAACTTGTTCTTAGGGGCATTTTAGACTTTTTACGAGGCCATCAAGATTAAATGCCGTTATGGTACATTGTCCATTTTCAAGAGGGAAGTTACCCTGCCAGTGCGGTGATCTTTTGTCTTGCCTCTTCTGTCAGAAATCCCCACAAGCCGATCTTCTGCAGGGTGGCAGGTGTCGGTATGCCCGATGAGGTCCAGCCCCTTTCCCTGTAATATGCCTGAATCAGTTCGCGAAGCTGCTCCTTGCGGCGCTTCATGATAAGTTCCCGCTTTTGGGATATGGGAAGGACACTGATCTCTTCCAGGGATTTTCCCAGGGCATGGCCGAGTTCCTGGTCATGATACTCCCTTTCTGCTTCATAGAGGGCATCGTCTATCGGCCCGATCGCCCTTTCAGGTATCCAGTCATGCCTTCCCGTGTCTTTGCCAAAGATCATGACGTTCATTACCCGTTGCAGGTTAATGTCCCTGTCAGTCTGTGCGAATATCTCTTCCCATGTGAGGTTCGTTCCCAGCATCCCGTTGTAGAATTCCGCATATATCTCCTGGGATGCGGGGTTGATAAACTTGTCCGTGTGGCCTGCCTTCTCCGATTCAGGATTGAAGACGTCCACCCAGGGGAGCTTGCAAAGGCCCAGATTATCGTTCCCCAGGCGTACCCTAGGATAGGCGATGAGAGCCCTGGCCTTGTCCTCAAGGGATGGGAATGCCCCCAGAAGGTCCGCTTTGATTAGCCATGCAGCGGCGTGATGTGCGCCGATGTCGCTTGCTGCCGCATAAGACCCCTGCATGGAGAGTGAGCGGTGTGTCCTGTAAAGAGAGAAGGGAAGCCCTTTGGTCTGCATGGCAAATTGCCTGAGCTCCGGCCTGGGATCGTTCTTGCCGCCCCTTTTGAGATAACGGCCGGCAACCCAGTCGATCAGCGGGAGCATCCCACGGCCTGCTGTCCGGGTAAATTCCGTCTCCCCTTTGGCGAGGCTGTGGATGAAATTGATGACAGCCTCTTCATTGCCCCAGGTGAACATAAGACCGTCCGTATCCTCCCGGGTCAGATATCCCCGCTGGAAGCATTCCATGATGAAGGCGATCATGACCGCAGTGGTGATCGTGTCGATCCCATAGTTGTCGCAATACCAGTTTGCCTCCATGATAAACTCGGCGTTCCACATGCCTATGTTTGAGCCGAAGCCTGCTGCGGTTTCATATTCTGGGCCGTCGACCCACACCCTGCGGCCATTGTGCTCCCCGAACCTCAATGTGACCGGCCCTCCTTTGGTGCAGCGAAGGTTGCAGCCTGGGAAGCAACCGTCCATCCCCCTGTGATCGAAGAGATGCTCGGCATAATATTTACCTGTGATCTGATCGGCTCTCGGATCCGAGCCAATCTGATAGTTATGCACGGGCAAAGACTGGTATTCCTCCTTGTTCATGAAGGCGATCAGTCCTGCGCTTCCCCTGCTTTGCATCTTTAGGGATTGGGGATCGACCTCGCGGATGACCTTTCCGAGCCTCATCCCTGCCTGTTTTACCCGGTTCCAGTCTGCGGCGCCGAAGGGGTTTTCGCCTTTGAGGGATTCGGCCAGGACGACAATGGCCCGTATCCTCTTTTCGATCATCACGGTTCCAAGCCCGGTCCGGCCTGCCTGTTTGGTGCGGAACAACCCCCTTGTACCATCCATGTGCTTGGTGCGATCGAAATAATGGCTGTTGATGCAGCCGTAAGCCGTATGGGAGGCGCCTTCACCGGTGGTCAGAAAGACGATCTCCTTCCTGTCGCGTCCATCCCTTGTGAAACGTTCGACAATAGGCCTTTCCATATTGAAGACTTCACCTTCTGGAGGCGCTTCAGCGATGTAAATCTCATTCTTAAAACCGTCTATGACGATCATGACATCCATATTGGATTTTCCTGTGATCTCAAGGGCATCGAAGCCTGCGTATTTGAGGTGAGCGCCGAAGTGCCCCCCGAAATTTGAAATTCCAGGAATCCCTGTAAGCGGTGAAAGGGAAACCGCCATACATTTGCTTGTCCCTGGAAACTGGGGGATACCTGCCAGCGGGCCGGGTGAAAAGATCAGGGGGTTTTCAGGATCATGGGGAGATGTCCTGGCATTTATACGCCTGTGAAGCAGATAAAGACTCAAAGCCCTTCCTCCTAAAAAATAATCCAGCAGATTACGATCCAGTTCGGGGGTGGTGATATTTCCTGTTTTCAAATCGATCGATATCATTTTTCCGGCATAGCCGCGTTTCAGCGATGAGCGATTAAATTTCATTTTTCTCTTTCCTTTCAGCCGCTTTGCACTTAAGGTCTGCAATTTTCAGCGCCGTTCAAATCTTGATATGAACCGCTTCGGCGAAATCGTTCCTGTAAATGACATTCAGGTTGTTACTCATTATAATCCAACGGATGGCGTGCATCGATGGATATTGTGAAAATTATATA
>JAFGSM010000197.1 GCA_016934595.1 bacterium
ATCGCAATAAAGGTATATTCAAGATTCAAGTAATACCCTAAAAAAGCCCATCTTTTTAAAAGAAAGCGGTCATAATGAGAATTGCTGAATATTAACTCATCCAGATTGCAACCGTTCGGCCGTTCAAGGCATAATAAAAAGCCGGCTTAAAGGTGACAAATATTGACGGCGTCAGCCGATTTCATGGTCGCATAAATCTGTGAGATCCCTCTCCCGGAAAAGGCTCATCTTCCATGTCATAATTCTGGGCACTGCATAGGGAAGAAGCCTCAGCGAATAGTATGGACTAAGGATAGGGATGCCGAATATATCGCTGAAAACAAAAAGCACAAACATCCTCTCAAGATGTCCCCGCTCCTTTTTGAGGTCGCGAACGATATCGTAAAAGGTCATGCCGTATAAGACCTGTCCAAGGACGTATGCCCATCTGAGGATTCGCTGCTTCCATGCCCTTGCCAGGCAGAGAAACCACCGTCTAAAAACCTCCATGCATCTTTTCAAGCATCTGCCGTTGTTCTTAAGCATTTCTTACATTCCCTTACTATCCCGCCTCAAGCTGCACGGGATATCAGGAGTTAATAATACAACGTCCTCCATCTCCCGTCAAACTGATTTTTTATCACCCTGCCTTTTCCCCCTTAACGCCTAACCGCCTGATGGCCTTCAGCGCATCATAAGCAAGGATGGCGGATGCGACAACCAGAAAAAGGGACACGATGCCTATGATCATATTTGCGATAAAGGTTTTGGAATCCACCCCTTTAAGCCCCCCGAAGCTTTCCACAGCCTTGTAGATGAGCGCCGCAATAGTGGTTATGAACATGAAGACAAAGGGTATGAGCGTCCATTTGTAACGCTTTGCTTTTGACATTAGCCAGAGGCTTACGAGCAGGAGTGCCAGGGATGCCATGAGCTGGTTTGCAGCGCCGAATACCACCCATATCTTCAGGAAGGGGACAACCCAGATGAGGATTAATGTCAGGCTGATAGCCACGAGGCTTCCGATATGGACGTTCTTAAGCAATGGAAGGCGGTCCCCCAATGCCTCAGCGCTTGCCACCCGCATGAAGCGAACCACAAGATACATGATGGTTAGTCCCATGAGCACAAGGAAAACCCTGCCGTATGCCTCTCCGAATCCCTGTGGTATTCCAACATGGCTCATGAAACGGGCAAGCCCTACAGCGAATACATCCAGGACAGATCCGGCCTTCTGGTATCCCTCAAAACTGCCGAATGCCACAGTGGCGGTCAGAAAGGCTATCACTGCAAAGAACATCTCAAGGAACATCGCCCCGCCTCCCACAAAGACCGCATCGGATTCCTTCTCGACCTGGCGCGCGCTTCCGGAGCTTGAGACAAGGCTGTGCCAGCCTGAAATAGAACCGCAGGCAATGGTTACAAAAAGTATGGGCCACAGCCAGCCCAGGCCGGGCACATTCCAGCTTGTAAAGGCAGGGAAATCTCCCATGCCAGGCCTCCAGATGAAGAGGCCAAGCACTCCGGCAATGACGCCTATGAATACTATCCAAAAGGAGACGTAATTGGTAGGCTGGGCAAGCTGCCAGATGGGAAGCACTGCGCCGAAATAGCAGATCGCCATCACCAGGAGGCTCCCGATGAACTGGTCGCGGGTAACCGAAAGAAACAAGACGGGTGACGCAGCGCCTCCCGCTGTGCCGTATATGGCGCGGAAGATATTCTGAACAAAGCCGAGCGTTCCGAGCCATATTCCCAAAAAGGAGAGGATCACCGTGATAATGGTGGTGAGGATGATGTCCCTTTTCCATGTGTAGGTCATCTGCCCTGCCAGTATTCCCAAAAGCACAACCAGGATCACGCCTACAGGGACATGAGGCTGCTTCATAAGATTCATGCCGATCAGGTTGCCGAACGCCCCCATTATCAGCCACAGATAGAAATAGACGAAATAGAGGAGGAGGGTGCGGGCTCGAGGGGATATAAGCTGATAACTAAGCGCCCCGAAGGATTGGCCATCTTCACGCATGCTCACAACCAGGCTTCCGTAATCCTGAACCCAGCCGATAAAAATCGTGCCAAGGATTATCCATACCAGACCCGGAAGCCACCCGTATTTCACGGCTACTATAGGACCAGTAATCGGCCCAAGCGCTGCAATGGACTTGAACTGATAGCCGAACAGCACATTCCGGTTAGCAGGGGTGAAATCCACGCCATCCATATACATCTTTGCCGGGGTTGTTTTCTTATCATCGGGCTGAATGACGAGACGATCAACCCTTTTTGCATAGAATCCATAGCCGATGCCAATGGCAAGGGCGCCCAGAATCAAAACAAGTATGGCATTCATGGTTCCCTCCTCCTTGAGAGAGTTTAACTGCCTTTACTGTTCAGCATGGTCTGAACTGAACATTAGAATGCATGGTGATAAACCATAAACAGTTTTATATTTTTATCCCAATCATTCAACAATGTCAAAAAATAAAAATCAGAAATTTGGAAACTCGGTAATTGGTATAGATTTATGGGCTCTCTATCGCGTTTTAGACTATCTGTGAAATCGAATATTATTTACTGATTCAAAATGAGTTTCCAAATTTCTGAAAAATGAAATTTTGAGCTTTGAGCTGTTGACCGGTACGTATGCGCTCATGGGGGGATGCTATATGGAGCAGGCATGCGGCTGATGTAATGTTTGCGGTTGCGGAGGGCTGGCATCGGTTTGATCTTGACCAGATTATCATGCGTGATGGAAGAGGAAGGTGCAGGAATTGCTCGGACACAGCGATGTGAGAGCCACAATGATCTATACACATGTCCTTAACCGGCCTTGGGCTGGCTGTTAAAAGCCCTGTGGACTTTAAGGAAGGTAGTAATAAATTAGAGTAGCGGAAGAAATGCCCTGTCAATCATCATACCCTGGATAGTAATGAAGGCAGGCTGGGGGGGTCCATGCCATGCGTCCATTTTCCTGAATCGCCTGAAGCAGATAGTGGTATTCGCCGAACACATTTGGATTTAATCCCATGTCAACGAATGTAAACCGCGCCTCGTTGCCTTCGGGTTCCGTGCTGTAAATGCACTCCGCATTTCTCAGTATATCCACGCTTTTTAGCTTGCCTGTGCCCACCACCTTTACCTCGAGTTTGGGGTAGCGGTCGGTGGAGTCAAACTGGTCTCCCATGGGGTGTCCGGCTATCCAGAAATCCAATATGATCTTATCCGTTGCGACATACTGCCTGCGCTTTTCTGTCGCCTTCACAAGGGATTCCTCTGCAAAGTCTTTTGCATATACGCCCATGATAAGGGGCACGCCTTTAGGGGGGCTTTTTTTAAAGATGCTGTGCCCTTCGGGTCTTAGAAAGGGACTTTTGGCCTTTAAGAAAAAGCTCAGAAAAGACCTTTTTTGGATGAAGAGGTCTATGGCCTTTTGGGTCTCCCACCATGCATAATTTTCGTTTGTAAACCATCCCTCGCTCCTGCACGCATAATCCTTCAATCCAAGGAAATCGTATGCCCAGTCGTCCATCGCGTATTTGAATGCATCGATGACAAATCCGTCCATGCTCATCCTTCCTCTGACATCATGCATGTCATGGAAGGATCCCCAGTACAATGTGTAGGAAGGTTTTCCAAGCTCAGAGCAGTAGCGTTCGTCTTTAGATGCGGCCTTTTTTTCCCCATTATTCGGAGATTCAATAATATCTCTAAAATAAGGCGACAAAGGCAGGCTGGCCCGCTCTCCTGATGATATGGCTAATGAAGACACAGAAATGCCTGGCAGCTTGAGATCTCTTTTCCCTGTCTCACGGCTGTCGTGGGTATAGGCGGTCCACAGGTGTCCATCTTTGTCAATGCATACGGAGGCGTGATTCAGTTGCCTCCATGTGTTGTGAGGCATGGGTATTGGGTCGCTCCATTCGATGCCGTCATAATAGATGGCGTAGAACTTCCATATCTCCATCAACTGGTTGTGGATATAAAAGGGGATCTTGCCTGAATAATGCTGAAAGATTATCCAGAGGCGGCCCTGGGGATCGATCGCTGTCCTGGGATTATCCGCATAAATCTTCATGGGGGCTGGCAGTTTATCCAGGGGATTATGGGCTGGAAGATAGAGCTTTTCACCTTCCTGCAGGCAAACGATACCCAGATTTCTTGAATTGTAACGACCCCTTCGGCCTATGATAGCCACCTTATCGTAGTCTATCTGGGTCTGAAGCTCGTCGAATTTGTATACGCTTACGGTGCGTTCCTCCTCCTCTTCACCAAACCCCCAGTCAGGTCCTGCCTCGTCCCAGGATATCCAGAACCAGCCGTTTTGTCCGGCTGCCACTGTCGCGTGCCCTATATAGAATTTGGATGATTTGATTATGATCTCAGAAGTCGCCCTGTCTGCGATCCATTCCCTTGCCAGTATATGGTGCAGGCCGTCCCTGAAGCCTTCCCATGTTATCAGCAATCTCCCTTGCGGGTTTACAGCCAGATCTGGCTCCCAGTCATTCGAATTGTTGTCGGTCACAGAAAAAGGCTCTCCCCATCCCTTTTCATCGCAGATGCGCAGAAAGATTTCCGCATCGTCTCCCATAGAGCCCTGCCAGCAAAGGTAAATCCTGCCGTAAGGATCGGATGCCATAGCAGGATGGACATCTGGCCCGCGATTTTTTGTCAGCCTTACAATGGATGACCATCTGCGTTTTGAGATTTTATACTCCCTTGCGAAGAGGTCCCAGTTTCCCTTTTCCCTGCCTGGCCACACAATCCACAGGTCTCCATTTGGCCTGCATGCTATGGCAGGCCGCAGATAACCATCCTTCCCGTTATCTATAACCTCCGGTTCGTCCCATAAACCGCCGTCGAATCTGGATATCAATAGCCGCTCTTTGCCTTTGGAAAAGGATACCCATGCAAGCCAGACGTTGCCGTTATAATCCGAAGCGATGGCGGAATAGTTTTGTATTTCACCCTTTTGGGGGATCTTGTGGGGGCTTGGCATAAGCTCCATCCTGAGATTGCCTGATAAAAAATCTGTCTTTCTGCCGATAACAAGGTCGGACAGTGACAGGGAGAAATTTCCTGCTGCTGTGGATATGGTCAGGACGGATTCTTTAGTCCCCTGAATGTCGATCTCCACACCTTTGGCCAGGATCTCTTCAACAAACTCTCTGACAGAGACGTCAGAGCTGAGATTTTGGGCATAGTCCCTGCCTCTAAGACGTTCTATGGAACAGCGCCAGCGGTTTTTATCTGGGAATACTTCGTCGTCATCCCCGAATTGGAAGCCTCTGATGTCAGTGATCTTACCAACATCTATGCTGGCCTCCCCGTCCCAGACAAGGGGTTTTTTACCCATTACCCCAAAGTTTACCCTGACGCTCAGATTCAGATTTCGGGCAGGCTCTTCTCTCTTCCCCTTCAACTGGGAATACGCCGGTTTAGGGGGGAGAAGGATGCATCCAAGAAGAAGGAATGTAAGAAATCTATTCATTTACCTAATAACCTGTTATTATACAATAACTAAAATCGTGACCATTATAGTCAGGTAGAAGATATTGTCAAATGATTTGCCGTTGTATGGTTATTTTTTGACAGGCTATGCAAAACAGAAAAACCGGAGTAACCCTGTGTCATCCCCATGAAGAGGAAAGAGGGGAAACTGATAAGTCACCGGCAAGACTGCCCTGGGTTATGTTTATCGCATAGGAATATTCATTTTTTATGAGGGTTTTCAGACACTGTAAACTTATTACTGAACACTGAAAACAGATATCAGAAAATTTGTAAACTCGGTAATCGGTATAGATTTTATGATCCCTTCAGATAAATAATTGCAAAAAATCTTCTTGCATTAATCATAAATGACAAATGGTTACAGAGCAAAGATTGTGTGATTTAAT
>JAFGSM010000198.1 GCA_016934595.1 bacterium
ATAGTTTTAAGAACCCTGTTGCATTTTAGACTGTCTGTAAAATCGAATACTATCTAAAGATACAAAATGAGTTTCCAAATTTCTGATAACTATAACTATCAGTTTTAATGGACAGCCATTCAAGATTAGACTATTGCCGATCCTCAAGTTTTTTTATTAGGATGCGATTGACTAATTCCGGATTCGCCTTTCCATGGCTCGCTTTCATTACCTGACCTATC
Organism: bacterium; assembly: GCA_016934595.1. Lineage (GTDB taxonomy): Bacteria > SZUA-182 > SZUA-182 > DTGQ01 > JAFGSM01 > JAFGSM01. The sequence continues at coordinate 222 of JAFGSM010000198.1, forward strand.
AAAAATCCCAGTGTCTTTTTTTTACCCTCTCTATAGTCGGAAACCGGGCCCGGATTTTCCCTTATTATATTGTCTATCGTCTTTTCCAGTTCTGACTGATCAGTAATCTGCGTCAGATTTTCCTCCTGAACAATCTGGGCTGCCTTTTTACCTGTCTTGTACATCTTTGTGAAAACGGTTTTGGCGATCTTTCCGCTTATCAGCCCGTCATCCATCATTTTCAGCATATCCGCAAGGTCTTTTGCCTTGATGGGAGAAGACGCTATATCCAGGTTGTCACGGTTTAATTCCCGCAATAATTCCACCATAATCCAGTTGCTAACCATCTGAGGTTTATCTATTATCCTGCAGCATTCCTCAAAATAATCTGCCATATCTGAAGAAGATGTAAGAACCTGTGCATTATAAGAAGATATGCCGTATTCCTTTACCAGCCTTGATTTTTTAGCCTCAGGCAGCTCTGGCAAACTTCTTCCTGTTTGTTCTATCCATGCCCCATCGATCCTTACCGGTATAAGGTCAGGCTCAGGGAAATACCTGTAATCATGAGCCTCCTCCTTTGTCCTCATCGAAAAGCTGAGGCACTTGTCAGCGTCCCAAAGACGAGTCTCCTGGATTACATCCTCTCCACCTTCTATCATTGTGATTTGCCGATCGATCTCATATTCCAATGCCTTTTGGACGTTGCGAAACGAATTCATATTCTTTATCTCTGTTTTTACCCCAAATGTTTTCTGTCCGCAAGGTCTTACAGACACATTGGCATCGCACCGCAGACTGCCCTCCTCCATATTTCCGTCACAAACCTTGAGATATGTAAGTATCGCCTTGAGATTCTGCAAGAACTGTTTTGCCTCTTGAGGAGATCTGATGTCGGGTTCTGTAACTATCTCCAGAAGCGGCACTCCGGTACGGTTAAAATCAACAAAACTTGCCACTGAATCAGGGCCATCCCCATGAATCAGCTTGCCAGCATCCTCTTCAAGATGTATCCTTGTAAGGCATATCCTTTTCCTTCCGCCTTTCTCCAAATCGATCTCAATAAATCCCCCTCTGGCAAAGGGAAGCTCATATTGTGAGATCTGATAGGCCTTTGGCAGGTCAGGATAGAAATAGTTTTTACGGGCAAAAAGGCTGAAAGGCGGGACATCGGAGTGCAAGGCCAAAGCGGTTTTCAAGGCCAGTTCCGCAACCTGGCGGTTAAACACAGGAAGGACACCAGGAAATCCCAAACATACAGGACATGTCTGGGTATTGGGTGCAGATCCGAACCGGGTGCTGCAGCCACAAAAAAGTTTGGATTGCGTAAGGAGCTGTGCATGTATCTCGAGGCCTATTACGCTTTCATATCTCATCCAGGGCTTCCTTTTTCCCAAAATCTCAAGGGCCTTTTCAGATCCATTGCCTGCTCCAGTGCATAGGCCAGCTTAAGCACCACCCCTTCCTCAAATGGCCTGCCCAAAATCTGCACCCCGACAGGCAGGCCATCCTTTGTGAAACCGCATGGGATGGAAATAGCAGGCACACCTGCCAAATTGGCTGAAATAGTATAGATATCATTAAGATACATCTGAAGCGGATCTGATATGTTTTCACCCAGCTTGAATGCCGGTGTAGGTGTAGTTGGGGTTATCAGCACGTCATGATCCTTAAATGCGATGTCAAAATCCCTCTTTATAAGAGTCCTTGCCTTCTGGGCCTTTAGATAATAGGCATCATAATATCCCGAGCTCAAGGCATAAGTGCCCAGCATGATCCTGCGCTTTACCTCTGATCCGAACCCCTTTTTCCTGGTAGACCGGTACATAGACCTTAGATCCCTGTATTGAGAATCCCTAATCCCGTATTTTACACCGTCATACCTTGCCAGGTTGGAACTGGCCTCCGCTGTGGCGATAAGGTAATATGCAGAAATGGCATAATCCGTATGCGGCAGGGAAACCTCCTCAACATCTGCCCCGGCCTGTCCAAGGATACCAAACACCGTATCTATATGGCAAGCCACCTGTGAATCAAGGCCGCCTATAAAATACTCTTTGGGCCTTCCAACCCTTATACCCTTAATATCACATGTCAAGGATTTGTTATAATCGGGCACTTCAATATCTCTCGATGTGCTGTCCTTTTCATCCCTTCCGCTTATAACCGAAAGGAGCAAGGCGCAATCGGTCACATCCTTTGTCACAGGGCCTATCTGATCCAATGAAGAGGCATAAGCCACAAGCCCGAAACGGGAAACCCTTCCATAGGTTGGCTTCATCCCAACTACCCCGCAAAAAGCAGCAGGCTGCCGTATTGAGCCGCCTGTATCCGAGCCAAGCGCCCCGGACGCCATATCGGCAGCTACTATCGCAGCAGCCCCCCCTGATGATCCACCCGAAACCCTGTCCTGTAACCAGGGGTTGACTGTTGGACCGAAGCAGGATGTCTCTGTAGACGATCCCATGGCAAATTCATCCATGTTGCTCTTGCCAAGAATGATTGCATCCGCATCCTGAAAACGTTCAACTACATAAGCATTATAGGGCGGGACAAATGATCTCAATATATTTGAAGAACACGTAGTCTCAAAACCCTTTGTGCAAATGTTGTCTTTTATGGCAATAGGTATGCCGGCAAGGGGCCCTAATGCCTCGTTTGAATCCCTGCGGCTGTCGATTTCTTTGGCTCTGGCCAGTGCATAATCGGCTTTTACAGCTATGTATCCATTTATTTTGGGATTGATCCGCTCAATGGCATCTATAAAATGCCCAACCATCTCATAAGAGCTGACACTTCCATCACTCATCAGCTTTAGCTGCCTATGAATGGGCTCAGCACAGATATTGTCTTTCACTTAACCCTCTTAATATACTTTTATACTCTAAACTTTAAATCTCACCAAACAAACCTACGGACTAACATATCCAAACTTTAAAATAACCTTAGCCAAAAAATAAAGGGGCAACAAAATAGATAGGAGGGTTTCCTTCCATCCCGTTACCCCTCTTTGGAGAAATTTAACCTACGACGTCTTTTAATCCTTTGCCAGATTTGAATTTTACAACCTTGCGTGACGGTATCTTCAACTCTGCACCTGTCTGAGGATTCCGTCCAATTCTGGCCTTGCGGCTGGCAACCGAGTAAGTCCCGAAGCCTATCAAGGTAACATTGTCCCCCTTCTTCAATGCGCCCTTGACTCCAGCTATGAAGGCATTTAATGCCTTTTCTGCCGCTACCTTACTGATGCCTGCTTCCCCTGCCATTTTTTCAACCAAATCTGCCTTATTCAACCCCATCCCTCCTTTCATATTTTATTTGATTTCTTAAAGCCCTATTGAATTAATAAGGCTTCTGCTATAGATACTATAACCTTTTAATCTTGTCAAGTCTTTAAATGCCTGAAAATGGTCTATAAATACGGCACAGCAAACAAATCAATATAAATTATTGATTTATTTGATTTTTATATTTTCTAAATCTGCTTCACAACACAGGGGGCTGAAAACAAGAATTGACAATGGCTATACTTTTCACCCCCAAAAATGATATTATTAGCAAATGAACAAAAATAAAGACATATTGGGCAGCCTTATACTGATACTAATATTTTTAATAATTTCGGCGCTGATATTCTATATATTCTTCTATTCCAACTCAAAACCTGATTCGGCCTCCAAAGATCAAAGGCAAGATCAGGAGATCTCCCCGCCTATGGAAGACACAAAATATAAAGGCAAAACTGTTTATATCACCGAACAACGTGTCAAGATCCGGTCAAAACCTGAATATAATGCAACGGCGCTGGGTGAAAAAAATAAAGGGGATGAACTTATAGTCACCGGAGCATCCGGAGACTGGTTCGAGGTGGGCTTTGATTTTGAAAAAAGGGGTTGGGTCCTCAGAGAACAGGTGAGCGACCGAAAGCCTCCCTCAAAAAAACCCGATATCAGCCCTCCAATCACTGAGAAGCAAGATAATACACTGGCTATCGATCAGATAAGAATCGATATGGACAGCCTCGTTCAATTCATTAACCAGCGGTCGTTACAGCAGTTTTCTCAGGAAATGGTCACAGGGTTTGAGATCGTTGAAAATGGGGCAAAACTTGTTGTATATGTTTCAAAAACGTGGTATTTCCTTCCACCTTATCAAAAGCAGCTAATGGTAAATATAGTAGCGATGCAGTATGGAAAGCAATGCTGTCAATATAAGCTCAGGGCAAAGTGCGACCAGGATGACTTCCCAACCATAAGTTTCCTGAATCCTGATAACAAAGAAATCGCAAGGATCTCAGCCAACCAGCCATTACAGGTTTTTGAATAAATCAATAGAATCATATGAAGATTATTCTTAACTTTTTTAAGGATTTATGTACTCGTAAAAACTCGCCCAACCTGGGCTCTGGTCATCACCAGACTTCTGATCGAGCGTTATCCCGATAGATGCGACTTCACTATAGGTTTGTTCTGCTTTTTTTATAACACAGGCATACCTGCGCCGCCGGCTCCTGGCAAACCTCCGCCAAGTCCACCTAATCCAGGGATGCCGCCCCCGCCAGGCAACAAACCGCCTGTTCCAATGCCTTTTGGCAATCCGACGGCAATGCCTCCTGCGCCAGGTATTCCGCCTCCCCAGCCTGGAATGCCGCCAAGTCCGCCACCCCCAGCGCCTCCAGTAAGGCCAAACTGAGGCATAACAGGTTTCTGTGGAACTACGGTCGGAATAAATAACGTGGGGATATCTACAGGTATAGTCGTAGTTACTGCAGGCGGTATAACAGGTATAACAGGCGCAGCCGGGATTGGTATATCTATTGGCGGCAACTGTATTAATGGAATGGTCAGGGCAGGTATAGGTGTAACAACAGCAGGACTCACCGGCAGAGGGGCTATGCCTGTCAAATCAACAGGGACAGGCAACTGTGGCACAACAGGAGGGGAAACAGGCAAAGGCCCAACTGGCTGTTGAACCGGAAGAGCAGGGGTATTTACAGCTATTGTAAGCGGGGCCAAAACAGCCTCAGGTGACTGTACCGTCTGAACCGCTGGTTGGTAAAAAAGGCTCAACAAATTGCTCAAAGAAAAATCAAGCAGATCAAATGTCGGCGTCCCCAGTGTCAAAAGACTTGTAATATCCTGATTATTTAAAAGGGAAATGCCCAGAAGCAAATCCCCGATTCCATACAGCCCGCCAAGGCCTCCGTAGAGGTCAAACCCGCCAAAACCGCCGTAAAGACCAATGCCCCCATAAAGACCATAGAGCCCCAGGCCGCCGTATCCTCCCAATAATCCCATACCGCC
>JAFGSM010000017.1 GCA_016934595.1 bacterium
CAGCTGATTATACGTGCAGTACGAAGTCATCACCTGTTGACAGGACTGATTCGAATGGATCAGACGACTGCACTGACAGGGAGGACTCATCATCCGATGACAGAACTGATTCGAACAGATTAAATGGTTGCACTCTAAGGGAGAACTCATCAACCGGTGACAAAACCGGCCCGTATGGATCAGCCTCCGGAAAGCCGCAAGGTGCAAAGGGATGAGGGATCGCTCAACAGGTCATGGAACGGGACAAGGAACTGCGGGCATCCGCTCGATAATGCAGCCCCGCAGGCCGGCCGATCCAGGCAGGATAGAAAAGGCAAAAGATCCTCAGCATGCGCTAAGAAGGCTGCTCCCCTATCTCAGCCCTTACAAGGCCGCATTCGCTATCGTATTCGTCTTTGTGATTATATACGTCCTGCTTGGGCTAATAGGCCCATACCTGATGGGGGTGGCGATCGACAGGTTTATATCCGTAAAAAAGGCGGAAGGGCTTGCCCTTATATCGATACTTATGCTTGCCGTATATCTATTGAACAACCTTTTTCAGGTAGTCTCAAACTGGATCATGGCGGGCATCTCCCAGAATGCTCTCAAGGAGATGAGAAGCGATTTGTTCAGTCACTTGCAGGGGCTTTCGCTGGGCTTTTTTGACCGCAACCCTGCAGGGGATCTGATGAGCCGCCTGACCAACGATATAGACGCCATAAACCAGGCGGTCTCACAGAATGTCATAGCCCTGATCGCCAGCGTTCTTTCAATGGTTGGGATCGTGGCAGCCATGTTCGTCCTCAATGTATGGCTAGCGATGGTCACGATCCTTGTGATTCCGCTCATATTTTGTTTCACAGAATTCGTGGCCCGTTACACCAGGAAAGGCTTTCGTGAACTTCAGAAGCACCTAGGGAACCTGAACGGGGTGATGGAGGAATCCATAAGCGGGCAAAAGGTGGTCAAGGCATTCCGCAGAAACGAATCCGTAATCGGGACATTCCGCCAATACAACCAGAAGGTCTATGAAGCAGGGGTATACGCCAACACCTATGCACTGCTACTTATGCCTCTTACAGGGGTTCTGGGCAACCTCTTCGTGATCCTCCTTGCAGGTTTTGGCGGATGGCTGGCCTTGAGGAATATGGCAAGCGTAGGGATCATAGCCACGTTCATCACCTACGGTCAGAACTTCATCCACCCCGTGCGCCAGTTGGCCAATATGTACAATTCCATACAGGCCGCGCTTGCAGGGGCTGAGAGGGTGTTCGAGATAATCGACACACCCGCTGAGCCGCAGGATAACCCTGATGCCATATCTCTTGATCAGGTAAAAGGGCACGTAAGGTTCGAGGATGTCAATTTCGGATACCTGCCTGAAAAACCAGTTATCAAGGCGATGTCCCTGGAGGCGGAGGCAGGTAAGATCACAGCCCTGGTCGGGCCCACAGGCGCAGGTAAAACCACGATCATCAACCTCCTTACCCGCTTCTATGATATCGAAAGCGGGAGGATCAGCATAGACGGCAGGGACATCCGTGAATACCGGAGGGCTGACCTTCGCCGCAGGCTCGGACTGGTGTTGCAGGACACATTCCTCTTCTCAGGCACGGTCATGGAGAATATACGCTACGGCAGGCTGGATGCCACAGATGAAGAGGTGATGCAGGCAGCCCTGATGGCGGACGCGGATCATTTCATCAGGCAGTTGCCGCACGGCTACCACACCCGGCTCTCGGAGCGTGCAGGAAACCTGAGCCAGGGCCAGAGGCAGCTTCTTGCCATAGCAAGGGCCATCCTCGCAGACCCAGGCATACTTATACTGGATGAGGCCACAAGCAGCGTGGACACCCGTACAGAGGCCCGCATCCAAAAGGCCCTTCTTCGCCTAATGAAAGGACGAACCAGCTTCGTTATCGCCCACCGCCTTAGGACTATCAGGGATGCAGACCAGGTGCTTGTGATAAACAACGGCGAGCTCATAGAAAAGGGAACCCACCAGGGGCTCATGGAAAGGAAGGGGTTTTACTATAACCTCTACATCAGCCAGTTCAAGGGGCAGATGGCATACCAAAATGGACGTTTAACAAACCTTCTTGCCAGCGCAAAAAAGAAATATTGATAATCCGGGTCATTTCAACAACGCGGTCACTTTAAAATGCTTGACAAACAGGAGAGTGAGTAATATTATTGAGTAATAATATTTTGATATTTAAAGGTTCTTAATGCCTGATAATCAAATTTTTCAATGCGATGGAAAATTGATGGCCTCGTAAAAAGTCTAAAATGCACCTAAAATTAAGTTTAATATTATAGATTTGATATACATTTTGGCGATATAATCTTGGTTTTTCATCATCAAAATTATTTTTTACGAGGCCATCAAAACTGGAGAAAGGAGAATCGAATCATGAAAAGGTTGAGTTTGTTGCTGCTTGCTGTTCTATCCTTGATTATTGTTTTAAACACATCAGCCCTTGCCTTTAATGAGATCAAAAAGGAGCTTTCCGCTGATCAGGTGCTCACAAGCCCCTACGGCCCTGAGCAGCGTTCCAAGATGTACATGGCCAAAAAAATGAGCCGCTGGGACGATGGTCAGCGCACCAGTATCGTAAGATGGGATAAAAACGTCATGTGGATTATCAATCATTCGGACAAGACTTATTTTGAATCACCCCTTGACCCTGACAAGGTGCCTGTGAATCTTAAAGATATGGAAAAGGCAACAGACAGGAAAAAGCTGGGCAATGAAACAGTGGAGGGACGGAAGTGTGAAAAATACCAGATCAAAGTAAACATGAAAGAGGCCATGTCAGACGAACTTGCCAAGGAAAAGGACGAGGGGTTCAAGAAGTTCATGTCACAGATGAAAACAGAAATGACTTTTTTGACATGGATCGACCCTGATCTTGGCGTGGCTGTAAAAACCCAGATGGATGATGGCACTGTTACCCTTTTAAAGAACATCCAGGTAGGAACACAAAATAAAGGCCTTTTTGAATTGCCCTCAGGATATAAAAAGGTCAGTTCTCCGGCATACGGCACCCTTCCAGGCGGACCCAAAATGCCTCCGGGCCATCCGAAGGATGCCCCGCCAGGATTCACCCCACCTGGCAAGATGCCTCCTGACATGCAAAATATTATGAAGGATATGGGGGGTAAAATGCCAGCCGTGCCCGAGGATGAATCTGAAGCCGAGCAGAGCCTTGATGTAACCGAGCAAGATACAGAAGAGGAATCCGAATCGGTCTTATCCAAAACCGCAAAAAAATTGGCAAAAAAATTAAAACCTGCTGGCGATCAGGCCAAACAGGTTCTGGCAAAGGGATCTTTCCAAAACGATGCTGCCCTGGCAACTGACGGCAAAATCCCCGAAGAGGGAGGGCCATGGAACGGTGATGACTGCGTGTACTGGGAATCGGAGGATGTCTCTATCGTAATAGATCTTGGCCAGGTGAAAACTATCCAAAGCATTACAATTCAGGTAGACAACAACGATGACTATGTGGTGGAGGTTTCCAGGAAAGGGCGAAAATATGAGACCCTGTTTACCATAACCAGCGATATGGGCGATATTGAACCCGGCATGGACACATTTTCCTCAAACCCTGGTGATCCCCAATATGACAGCGCAATCGCCTTTGATCCTGTAAAGGCACGATATGTCAGGCTGCGGGCGCTGAGTGGCGACGGAGCCTATGCAGTGTCAGAGATCCAGATAAACTGATTTTATTAATCTACCTATGAGATCCAGTTAAGCCTTTGACTGCTCGGCCTTTCCCTGATTGGCAACAAGCTGCTCCGCCTGTCTGACCTGCTCCTCATCGGCAAGGTAGTAATGCCCGGCCGGGCTCAAATCATCATTCAATTCGTATACAAGGGGTATCCCTGTGGGGATGTTCATGCCGACTATATCCTCATCGGATACATCGTCAAGATATTTAACAAGGGCGCGCAGGCTGTTTCCATGAGCTGCGATGAGCACCCTTTTCCCCAATCGCAGCGAAGGGGCGATCACCTCGTGCCAGAAAGGCAGAAAACGCCTCACCGTATCCTTAAGGCTCTCTGCCTTGGGAAGTTCATTTGCGTCCACTTCGCTGTAACGGGGGTCACGGCCAGGAAAACGTTCATCCGTCTCTTCAAGCGACGGGGGTTGAACATCATAGCTTCTTCGCCATATCTGCACCTGACGCTCCCCGTATCTTTCAGCCATCTCCGCCTTGTTGAGCCCCTGGAGCGCTCCGTAATGCCTCTCGTTCAATCTCCATGACCGGTGCACAGGTATCCACATGAGGTCCATCTCGTCCAGAACAATCCAAAGCGTCCTGATTGCCCGCTTAAGGACCGAGGTGTATGCAACGTCAAAGACAAACCCTTCCTGCCTGAGCGCTATCCCGGACTGGCGAGCCTCCGCTATCCCCTTCTCTGAAAGATCAACATCCGTCCATCCTGTAAAACGGTTCTCCTTGTTCCAAATACTTTCACCATGTCTTAAAAGCACGCAATGTTTCATAAGTCCGATACCTCCCCGCTCATTAATAAAGAGCTGATTATATTTTGCGCGGTCACAAATTGAACTTTTTGAAATTGTGAAATTGTGATTTTTCTATCCGTTTGTAAAATATATCAGCCTTTCACCGAATTTTCCACCCTCATCATCAATCACTTTTGCGCCCTTTTTTGTGCCCCCCCTGTCACATCACCGATCGAGGCGTTAATCAATCTTCTTCTGATCCTCTTTTGTTTTTGGCGCATTCGTTACGATGAGGACATCCCGGATAGCAAGAGCATTTACATATTCTCAACGGTTCTATGCCTTTTCTTTTCTGAAGACAGGAAAAAGAAAGCGCTTGACCAGCAGGACAGGCACACCGAAATCTCCGTGATTATCAGCAAAGGAGGAGGCAATTTTTGTGTTACTAAAATAAGATTGTTGACACAAATATCCTGTATTGTTATAATCCCCCCGATTGAACAATTCCCTTTCATTTTAATGAAGATTTTTAGTATCTCTACTTTTGCACTTTTTTAAAACGAGATATATTTTTCAATAAGATATCCGATCAAATAAAATAACATGATTTATTAATGTTTTCATAATGTTACACAAAAAGTGCAAAAGTAGAGTTTAAAAAGATTGTATTTGCCCTTGTAGATCCACACAGGCTAAGAATCAGAAGGAAAAGGGAGGTGATGGAGTCATTCAAGAAAATAAAACTCTGGGGTAAAGGGCAGGGATATCCTTGACGGGGGACCCTGCCCTTTACAAGAAGCGATTCGTTTACACCGCCTCCCTTTTTATTATAACAAAACAGGAGGCGGCAAACAATCCAGTGAAACGCCCTTGCCGAGGTTTCGGCACATTGAAGGATGAAAAATCCCAAATGGGGATTTTCAAGTAAAACTTTCACGAATCTTAGATTCACAAAGGGGAATAAAAATACCTTAAGGGTATTTTCAATTGAAAGGAGAGTTTCCATGATGAAGAGGTTGGCGCTGCTTCTGACGATAACAGGCATAATAATCGTAATTATTTCCATTCTTTCTATTATATTTCCATTTAGCTCGATAGCCGAGGATCAGGCCAAAAAAACAGCCAGGCTCGATGATGTCGTGGTTTCTGCTACACGGAGTGAAATCACTGCTTTCGATGCGCCTCAGGATTTAACGGTTCTTTCAAGTGAAGAGATCATGGCCTCGCCCTTTGAAAGGGTTGAGGACATCGTGCGAACCATTCCCGGGATGTATAATTTCAGACACTTCGGCATGCAGACAAACGGCATAGTCAGCCCCCTCATCATGCGCGGGGTCGGCAGCAACCGAGTCCTGGTCCTTGTGGATGGCGTGCCGCAAAACGACAACTTCAACAACGCCATCGCCTGGGTGGCCTGGGGACATATCCCCAAGGAGACCATCGAACGGATCGAGGTCGTGCGCGGTCCATCATCGGCCCTCTATGGATCCGAGGGACTGGGCGGGGTGATCCATATCATAACCAAGAAACCGAAACCCCAGGGTCAAGGCTCCGTCCGCGCCGAGGCAGGCACGGCTGAGACCTACGGCGGGTCTCTTTTCCACAGCCGGAGCATCAATGACCTTGGTTTCCTGTTGGCAGGCGGATATGAAGAGAGCGACGGCTTTTACATGACGGAAAATCCCGAAAGTTACAATATCAAGAGATACAGGGAGGCAGGCAAGGCGCTCGGCAAGGTGAGTTATGACATGGGTGACGAATCGGATGTGACCTTTTCGGCATTGTATTATGATCACGAAATGGGCAAGGGACGCAGGTATTTTTACGATGATCTCCGGTTGGATCAATATTGGTTGAACTATTCACGCCAAACAGGGTTTATGAGATTGAAGGGGCTGCTCTACCTGAACCACGCCGATAAAACGGCATACCAGGATACCACTAAGGATAACTACGCATCGCTCTACCGGGTGGAAAAGCTCCCCTCTACCTACACCTGGGGCGCAGACCTGCAAGGCACGCCCTGTCCCTGGAAAGGGGCCCAACTTACCCTCGGGATGTCATTCAAAGAGGCATCCTTCAAGTATGACGAGGACTATACTCAAAGCGTGCGGGATGCCGGCGCCAAAGGCAAGCAGAGCTTCATTTCACCATTTGCCAATCTGGACTTTCATCTCCTGAACGATAGTCTTATAGTCGATCTGGGCGCCCGCTACGACCGCATTGAAACATCGGGCGGGGCAAATTGGGACACTTCGCCCGATGGGGGACTGCCCGCCTATAACAACCCTTTCAAATCTGAAAGCGCCGGCAGCTTTTCGCCCAAGTTCGGTGCCGCCTACCATCCGGATGATAAGACCACCCTCCGTCTCTCAGGCGGCAAGGGATTCCGTGCGCCGAGCCTGTTCGAACTCTACAAGGTGCACGTCCGCGGGGGCGGCACCTACTACCGCGAGGCCAATCCCAAGCTGAAGCCTGAGGAAATATGGTCCTACGATCTCGGAGCAGAGCGCTTTCTCCTGGAAAGCCTCTGGGGCAAGGTGAGCTATTACCAATCCTTCGCCGAAGACTATATCGGGGACCGTCTGACCAATTCATATGTGAAAGGAGGGAAGACGTATAAGGAGTACATTCTGGATAATATCACCGAGGTGGAGATAAAGGGTGTTGAGACGGAGTTTCAGTGGTACGCGTCAAGAGAGTTTACCATTTTCGGGAATTACACCTATAATGAATCCAAAATCAGCAGGGATGAAGAGAACAAAGCGTTTGAAGGTCAAAACCTGACGAATGATCCGAGGCAGAAGATCCACATCTCCATACGCTATCAGAATCCAAGGATCATGGACATCACCCTGGGTTGGAATCGCTATATCGACAAATACTACGCCGTGGATGAGGTCACACAGGCCAAGGAAAGTTACTGGAGCGCCGATTTGGCCGTTTCCCGCATATTTTTCAACCGGATTACCGCCTATCTGAATGCGGAGAACATCTTTGACAGCGTGGACAATGAGGGCATCGCCCCTGGAACAATCGTGAACGGCGGATTGAAGTATGAGTTTTAAGGGTGGTCAATACACTCAGTCTGCCGGGCAAGGATAATCACCAGCCCGGGCTTATGATCTGTAGAACAGAAAGGTCTTGTAACCGTTCACCGTATTTCTATGTTGTCTGTCATTTCGAGGAGCACAGCGATGAGAAATCTTAAGATTTCTCACATTCGTTTGAAACGACAAGCAGGGGTGAACGGTTACAAAGTCTTTTAAGAACTTCAAATCGAGAAAGGAGATCATGAAATGGCATTATTCAAGCGCATGGCAGTTATGATTGTTGTAAGCATGCTTTTGGCACAGACGGCGTATGCTCACCATCTCTGGATAATGAAAAATGACGATGGATTCGCTGTGGCCAGAGGACATGCGCCTGACAAAACCGAGGATTACAACCCCGAGTCCGTCAAGGAAATAAGGGCATTTGACAGGGATGGCAACCCCCTTCCGATCACCCAAAAGATAACAAAAAACAGGGTGATCCTGGAACCTGCCGGGGCTATCTCCATGATCACCGTATGGTGCGACTGGGGATACAGGGTGAATACCACCCAAGGTAAAAAATTAATGACCAGGCAGGAGGCTGAAAAGGCAGGGTTCCGGGTGGTTCAATCATTTTTTTCCACTCAGTTTGCCAAGACATTGTTTGAAGCATGTAAAGGTGTGAACAAGAATGTCGGCCTGCCATTAGAGATTGTTCCTCTCAAGGATCCCTTGACACTGCTCAATGGTGAGGAATTGCCTGTTCAGCTTTTTTGGGAAGGAAAACCTCTATCGAATGTCGCCATAATTTCCGGGGATGGGCAGGAGGCGCAAACCGACCCGAAAGGTGTCGCCGCCTTAAAAATCCCATCTAAGGGCATGCAGATATTCTCGGCAGCGCATAAGGTGTCCGAGCAAAGCAGCGCTGAAATAGACTACCATCTTTACACCACCTTCCTTAGCTTTGAAGTTAAGGAATGAACGGCTGCAATTCTATGGATCAAGCATGACCTTACCGCCTGTGCATATTCATTGTTTGGAAGGCGGGGAAAGGAAGATATTTTATGAAAAGGGTTTATTGCGTATTCATTTTGCTCAGCGTGTATGTCATTTTTGGGGCGGGGAATCATCCCGTGTTTGCCCATGGAGTTCATTATAAAGTGGACAAGGCCGAGGCCATGATCATCAAGGTGGAATACGACGGCGGCGAGCCCATGGGTTATGCGGAGGTCAAGATCTTTTCTCCGGATGACCAAAAGGTTGAGTATCAAAACGGCCGGACGGACAGAGAGGGACGGTTCTCCTTTTTGCCTGAAAAGGGAGGGGCGTGGAAGGTGGTGGTCAGTGACGGCATGGGTCATGGCGTAACAGCCGAGGTGTCGGCTGATCACAGGCCGGATGCCGGGAAAATGGTGCAATCCGCGGGCTTTAATACATGGCAGAAGGTGATCATAGCCCTGAGTGTCATATGGGGGTTAATCGGTTTTGCCTTTTTCTTCCAGGCCAGGATAATAAAAAGGCAATAGGTCAAAAGTTTGAACCAGTGTTTCATATCCACAGTATGTAGTTGAGCATTTATGAAATGCTGATAAAATATAAGGGATGTGTTTTATGAAACAGATATTATCCATAACGTGTATCCTCCCGTGTTTGACAATCCTTCTTCATGTTTTTCCGGCATCTGCCCGGACCATGACCGAGGACAAAAACCAGGACGGCAGACCGGACGTCTGGTGTTTTTATACAGATGAAGGCGATCTTGAGAGGGTGGAAATGGATGCCGATTTCGACGGGGATGTGGATACCTGGCATATATACAAGGCAGGAAAGATCGATACGATAATCCGTGACACGGATAACGACGACCTTCAGGATACCTGGGATTTTTTCCGGGAAGGCTTACGTATCAGCCAGGAACAGGATCAGGATGGGGATGGCGCGGTCGATCTTTGGGTCGAGATCGGAGAAAACGGCAAGGTAACCTCGAGCAAGAAAGACCTCGACCATGACGGGAAACCGGATCTGTGGATTGAATACGATGGGCAAGAAAAACCCGTATCGGAAAAACAGGACAGTGATCATGACGGCCTCATTGATCTGATAAAAATCTATCAGGACGGGGCATTGACTGAAATCCACAGGGACAGCGGATTCAACGGCATCCTGGACACCTGGGACTACTACAGGCAGGGGATGCTTGAACGTCGTGAGCAGGACACGAATGAGGACGGAAGGGTCGATACATGGATTTACCTCGGAGCGGATGAGACCCGTATGCAGCCAAATGACACAGAAAAGGATGGAAACAAGATCCAGGACAAGGAATTTTCAGGCATAGGCTTGATCAGAAAAGATCAGGATACAAACCACGACGGCGCACCGGATCGGAAAAGTTTCTACCAGGATGAGGTGATCGTCCGCATTGAAGAGGACACCGGCTTCGACCGGATATTCGATCAGATATCCTGGTTTGAAAAAGGAAGGCTGATCAGGCAAACCAGGGATGAAAACAATGACGGGAAGGTGGATTTGGATATGTGCTTTGACGATAAGGGGCTCATAATAAAAAGCGAATCGGATATGAACATGGATGGCATTATGGATTGCCTTCGTATATTCTCGGATGGGATTATACAAAACGAGCAGATGGACACCGACTATGACGGAATGCCTGACCTGTGGATTTCTTACAAGGATGGAAAACCTTCCCAGAAGCGCATTGACAGCAATGCAGATGGCAAGGCCGATATCTGGGCGGATATGGATAAAGACGGCCGGCCATTGAAAAGCAGCCAGGACACAAACCACAACGGCTCCCCTGACGTATGGGTTGAATATAAAAAAGGGAAGCCTTCCGAGGTGAGGCAGGACATTGACGGGGACGGCAGGACAGATATCCATGAGCTTTATGAGGATGGCGAACTATTGCAAAAGGATCAGGATGTGAACGGGGATGGAAACGCTGATATCCGGTCGTATTACAGTAACGGATCCCTCCGCAGGAAGGAACTGGATACCGATCTTGAAGGCCGTTTTGAAACGATCGAGATTTACTCCGCGAAAGGGGCGATGATTGAAAGCCGACATGATGAGGACAAGGACGGACAGTATGAGCTGACCTGGTATTATGATGAAAAAGAGGAGCCTGTAAAGGGTGAAAAGGACCAAAACAGTGATGGCCGTATCGATCTCCGGATATTTTATAAGGAGGGAAGCCTGGACCGCATCGAGGAGGATACCGATCACGACGGTGCCCCTGATTTATGGGAATATTACGATCACACAGGGGCGGTTATCGCCCGCAAAAGGGATCTTAACGGGGATGGAGTCCCTGATAAAGAGGATAAATTCGACGGCATCCTTCATTCTGGCCCAAATGGGCTACCATAACATGCTGTAAACATTGAAGTTAAATAATCAAAATATGCCAATTTTGATGGCCTCGTAAAAAGTAATTTTGATGATGAAAAAGCAAGATTTTATCGCTAAAATATATACCAAATTTAAAATATTAAACTTATTTTGAAGGACATTTTAGACTTTTTACGAGGCCATTAATTTTAAAGGATGCCAATTCGACTAACCAACACTCCGGAGGTTTAAAAGATGATAGCATTTTTGATCAAGGGGGGGCCTATATGCATCCCGATACTCCTGTGTTCAGTCATCGCCCTTGCGCTTATATGTGAAAGGCTTTACCGTTTTCACAAGGCCAGGCTGAAAGATCCCATGTTTTTGGATTCCGTCAAGGAGATGATAAAAGAGGGCAAAATTGAGGAGGCCCTTTCACTGTGCCGTAAATCCGGAAGCCCGATAGGAAACATACTTGCCACAGGGATTGAAAAGTGCTGCCGAGACGGATGCGGCAAAAATCTGGCTGATATCGAAAAACTGCTCTCACATGCAGGACAACAGGAGCTTCGGGAGCTTGACCGCTATCTTCCCACCCTTGCCACCATAGCCAATATAGCCCCGCTGCTTGGGCTTTTTGGAACGGTCACCGGCATGATCAAGGCATTCATGGTCATTCAGGAAATGGGCGGGGCGGTCAATGCGAGCGTCCTGGCAGGCGGCATCTGGGAGGCTCTGTTGACCACGGCCCTTGGCCTGGCCGTGGCCCTGCCAACTGTAGTAGCATATAACTACCTGGTGGGCAAGGTCGATCATTTTGCCCATGATATGCAGGACTCATCGGTCGAGTTTCTGGATGTCCTTCAGGAAAGCAGATTATGTGGAGCACATAAGGATGACCTATTCCCGGCTTCTTTGGAATAAGCAGGCCCCTTTACGGGGCCTGCCTTGGTACCTTCTATCTTTTAGTATCCCAGAATTGCACTCGCTCCGACTACAGAGGGAACCGCAGTTGGTACATATCCAACAAGAGTGAGCATTGTGAGCTTAGATGCTATATTGAGAGGTGTAATTGAAGGCAATAAGAACGGGTTTGAGAGACCTAATGTAGATAGATAGGCATAATAGGGGTATACCTGGTTATAAAGGCCATTGGCTGTAGGCACATTGGCATAAATCCATGCAGGATCAGTTGCCAGAAGGCTTCCATAATCGATTGGCAAGGTAATAGGAAGAGGACCTCCGGTCATAGTATTTACAAGACTAAAGGGAGGCCAGGTATTGACACCAAACATTGCGTCATAGTAAATCATCCCCAGCGGGGTATTATACAGGAGCCATGGATAAGGAAGTGCAGGATTCCATGTCAGTCCGGGTTGTACAGGGAGAACCGTGGAGGTTTCAAGACTGCTGACAATAGGTGAAGGTAAGCCAGTGGTAATATCTACAGGAGAAAGTATTGGCGACCATAACGGCCAAAGTGTATTATAAGGTGGCAGGGCACTCCAATTCTGGCAAACGGCATAAGGTGAAGTGAGTAATAAGATAACTCCGAAGAGAGCTAAGATCAAGCTAATTCTTATCATAATATTGATAGACGACATAACACAACCTCCTTTATAAAATAGGGATTAATATGGTAATGCACAACCTATTAATCGCTTGAATTATCACCTTTCGGGCGAACTTAAAAGACTACCCGAAAACCCGCATAGAAAAAATAAAAAATTCCTATGTGATTAAGTTATAATAGAAACGATAACTGTGCACCAGACATAGACACTTGTTTTAAAGAAAAAGGCGCCTTTTTTGAAAGGAGCAGTTTTTGTTATAAAGATCCTTTTTATAATAATATAAGCAACAAGTATGCCCAAAAAAGATTATGCCTTTAACATATTATTAAAAAA
>JAFGSM010000199.1 GCA_016934595.1 bacterium
AAACAGAGCGAAAAAGGGATATTCCTTGCAGATTATGAAAAAATACTTTCCAAAAAAGGTATGCTTAAAAGCCTTATCATAGATCAGAAAAAGAAATATGGCCTTGAGTTTGAGGAGGTGTTGGGAAAAGCAGAGGCACAGCTTGGAATAATAGAAGAGAAATTGCCAAAGTTCAAAATGAAGGTCATGGATATCTTCAATATAGATTCCCCCAAACAGAACCAGGATGTCGGCTTTTACATGGAAGGGTTGGATGCCTTTACAAGGGGCCTGGAGACGGATCTGAAAAATGAGGGGTTGGTATTGTCTGAATTGTCGGACAAGGCAATGAATAGGATAGATATCATCCATACCCGTGTTTTGACCCTTCTGATAATCTTCGGCATGATCGCTGTCTTTGTAGGAATAGCGCTCAGCTCTTTTCTCATAATAAGCATTACAAAACCCATAGGCCATTTGATCTGTGCCACACGTAAGATAAAGGGGGGCGATCTGACGGTAAGGGCAAAAATAGAGACCAAGGATGAAATAGCGGAACTGGCTGGCTCCTTCAATGAAATGGTCCAGGAATTGGCTGATAACCAGGAACGTATCTCTACCATACTGCACGGCTCAGGGGATGGCATGTGTGTTATAGACAATGATTTCAACATGCTTCAGGTTAACAGACAGATGGAGAAACTCACAGGCGTGTCTGCTATGGAAAAGGCGGAGGCGAAGTGCTATGATCAATTCCACAGCGATCTCTGCAACACAGACAAGTGCACCCTCAAGCGTATCCTGAGGGGAGAAACCTGGGTCGAAGTAGAGACAGTCAAGGAGACCAGGGACGGCAGGAAGATACCTGTGGAACTCATAGCAACCCCGCTTACACGAAGGGGGGAAATTGTGGGGGTTATAGAATCCTTCCGTGATATAACCGAGCGCAAGAAGACCGAGGAAGCGCTACGCCAGAGTGAGATAGCCAAGGCAGACAGACAAAGGCTGTTCTCAGTGCTGGATGTGTTGCCAGCGCTTGTTTATCTTCAGTCACCCGATAATTCAATACCCTTTGCAAACCGCAGATTTCGAAAGGTCTTCGGCGATCCCAAGGGGAGGGAATGTCATGAGATACTCTATGGGAAAAAAGGGCCTTGTGAAAAATGCACGATCTCGCATGTTTTAAACAATAAAAAGATACAAAAAAGGGATTGGACTGCCTCGGATGGCAGGACTTACGAAATGTATGACACCATGTTCACCGATATAGACGGTTCCCAGATGGTCCTTGAACTGGGCATTGACATCACTGAACGTATACAGATGGAAAAGGCGAGAGAAGAGGCGGAGCGGCAGTTGGAGGAACAAAGGGCGCGCGCTATTTTATCAGACCGCTTACGCTCACTGGGCGAGATGGCCACCGGCATGGCCCATGAGCTTAACCAGCCGCTTCTCGGCATCCGCGGGTTTGCAGAGCACATCCTTATAGGTTTTCAGAGGGGCTGGGATATCTCCCAGGAGACCATCCTTGAAAAGATAAAGCTGATCATAGATCAAACCGAAAGGATGACCCATGTTATAGAGCATGCACGTATTTTTGCAAGGGGGGCTGACAATTCCAAACCCATACTTGTTGATGTAAATAAGGTGATCAAGGCGAGCATGGACCTTATCAACGCGCAATTGCATTACAGGGGTATTGTACTGGAGTGTGAGCTTGCGGAAGATCTTCCCCTTATATTTGGCAACCCCTTTTCCCTGGAAGAGGTGATCCTGAACCTGATAAACAATGCCCGTGATGCGCTCATGGAACAGACGAAGACAGGGGATTCCCCATGTATTAAGGTGCGCACATATCAGGCCCAAAAGGGCAAAAAGGCATTTGTTAAGATAGAGGTGATGGACCATGGCCCAGGGATACCCGGGGAATTGATATCGAAGATATTTGACCCCTTTTTCACAACCAAGGACCCGGATAAGGGAACAGGACTTGGGCTTGCGATTTCAAAGTCGATTATCGAGGGTTTTAATGGAAGGATCGAGATCCGGTCAACCCCAGGCGAGGGGACAACTGTAATCATAACCCTGCCGGCAAAGGGAGAAGATCAGGGATAATGGAAAAAAAACATGAACAGCCCCTAAACATCCTCCTTATCGATGACGAAGAGGTTGTGCATCAGGCGCTGAGTCCTTACCTTAGAGATTCCGGCCACGATGTGGACAATGCCCGTGACGGGATCAATGCCTTAAAACTGATAGAGGCAAACGATTACGACCTTGCACTCATCGATATAAGGATGCCTGGGATGGATGGCCTTTCCGTGCTTTCACGGATCGGGGAGATGCGGCCTGAGCTGTCTTCTATCATCATAACCAGCCATGGAAATATGGAGATGGTTATCCAGGCATTGAGATTGGGCGCTGCTGATTTTCTGACCAAACCGATAAGACTCCTCGAACTGGATGCGGTGCTGGAGAAGTCCAAGCGCATCCGCCAATTGCGCCAGAGACAACGCCACCTTTTGGAAACAATCAGAGGGATTCAGACCTCGGAGGATATCCGCCTCAGAAACCGGTCTCTTATAGGAGACAGCAAGGCCATGTGTGAGGTGCGCAAACAGATCCAATTGGCAGTGGAGGCGAGATGTGAGACAGTGCTTATCCTCGGTGAAACAGGGACCGGAAAAGAGGTAGTGGCGCGGGAGATACATTTTATGGGCGGGGATGATGAAAGGCCGTTCATCCCTGTAAACTGTCCGGCACTGCCTGATTCCCTTGTTGAGAGTGAGTTGTTCGGCCATATGAAAGGGGCGTTCACAGGGGCCACCCTGGACAGGGCGGGGTATTTTGAGCTTGCAGACGGGGGTACACTCTTCCTGGACGAGATAGCGGACCTTTCACAATCCGCACAGTCAAAGATCCTTCGCGTGCTGGAGACACGAAGGTTAAGGAGGGTAGGCGGAACAAAGGAAAAAGAGGTCAATATCCAGATAATAGCTGCCACCAATGCGCCATTACAGCGACTTATTGAATCGCAGAGATTCCGTAAGGATTTATTTTACAGGCTCAATCTCTTCACCATTAAACTTCTGCCTCTTCGCGAAAGGCCTTCGGATATCATGCCCCTTGCAGAACACTTCCTTTCAGCCTACTTGGCTGGCAGAAGGCTTTCCATAGAGGGCTTTTCCCAGGAGGCAAGGGATAAACTCATGAACTATGCGTTCCCTGGAAACGCGAGGGAGCTTCGCAATCTTGTGGAAAGGGCTGCAATCCTTTGCCGGACCGGCATGATCGAGCCAAGGCATATCAGCATTCAGGACTTCATTGAGGATTTGCCTTCTTGTCCCAGACCATCGGATGATGACCAGGAGCGCAAAAAGATCCTTGCCGCACTCGAAGAGGCCAAATGGAATCGCCGCAAGGCGGCAGAGGCGCTTGGCATGCCCTATTCCACATTCCGCTTCAAATTGTCAAAATTAGGGATCGGTTAGCAGCCTTATATATGAATATCTTCGATGGCGGCTGGAAAGCATTTGCAATCAATGTTATGTGTAACAGCCGAAAGGAAGATCTCAGAAAATAAAGTAAAGAGTGAAAGTACTTTGGATGTTGCTATCTCCCTCAGTAACAGTCAAAGGAGTTAGATACCTTTATCCCTATCAATACCATACTGGTGGCTTTGTGGCCGCATTATAAGCCCATAATTGGTTATAGACGGAAGTTTAATCCAGCCCATTGCTGCCGATGACCCCCGGATAAAAAGACACTCTCCAGTTTGCATATGGCTGGAGCAGCGATTGTACTGACGCTAAGCTAAACCGAGCAGAGGCTAAAAGACGCCATAGGGATAACCGCCTGTGTAGCCAAAACCAAAACCCGGCTGACCGAATCCATAGCCAGTGTAACCGCCCAAATACCCATATCCCGGCTGACTGAATCCGGAGCCAGTGTAGCTGCCTGTATATCCAAACCCAGGCTGGACTAATCCATATCCATACCCTGCTGGCGATCCA
>JAFGSM010000200.1 GCA_016934595.1 bacterium
TCTCAAAAACCGTGTGGTAAAAATAATCAAATATATTTAATATCAATCTGTTGGGCTAACGATACCACATAGTTTTTGAGAAGTTACAAAAGTGCAAAAGTTGGATTACAAGCACAATCAGCATTCGCTATCCGTGATTGGCAGAAGGCGGATTTGGCGGGGGACTTATATGATCCGCCTTGGGGATGGTGAAAATAAAGGTTGTGCCCTGGCCAAGTGTGCTTTTTACTGAAATCCCGCCATTGTGTTCCTGCACGATATGTTTTGCTATTGAAAGGCCAAGGCCCGTTCCTCCCAATGCCTTTGACCTTGCCTTGTCAACGCGGTAGAACCTCTCAAATATCCTGGGCAGGTCTCTTTCAGGAATGCCAATGCCTGTATCAGAGACCTCTATCTGGACATGCGTTGCCTTGTCTGAGGCTGATATTGTAATACTTCCGCCTTCATGGTTATATTTTATTGCATTGTCTATCAGATTTACCAAAACCTGTGATATCCTTGCCTTGTCTGCAAGGATATCGGGTATATCATCAGGGATCCATGTTTTGATGGAGACAGCCCTTTTAGCCGCAGGTTTTTTAAATTCATTGACTATTTCATTTATTAAACGGGCGACGCTGCAATTGGTCAGATCCAATCCGAGTTTGCCTGATTCTATTTTAGAAAGATTGAGTATGTCATCTATCAGATTAGCAAGGCGGTTTGATTCGGAGTAAATCACATTCAGAAATTCATGGGCATGTTTTTTATCCTCCAGCGCCCCATCAAGCAGGGTCTCAGAATAGCCCTTTATGCAGGAAACAGGCGTTCTCAGCTCGTGAGAGACATTCGCCACAAAATCCTTGCGAACCTTTTCAAGATGCCTCAGCCGGGTTATGTCGTGAAACACAAGCACAGCGCCTTCAATAATATCATCCCTGTTTACAGGGGTCGCATGAACCAAAAAAGACCTCTCCTGTTGGAGCAGGATGGATATCTCGCAGGCATGAAAGCCCCCTGAACAGGTTTGCCCGGGTTGAACGGGTTTCTTCAACTGCGAATAATCCGGTTTCTGGCGATACCCGGCCCTTGAATCGGCAGCAAGCTGTGGGTTTGGCTGGCGCTCATCAATTGCGGCCCCAGTTTTTAGCCCTAATGTATTGTCAACGATATTTTGGATATCCACGTTTCTTATTATTTCTATTGGCCTTTTGCCTGATGCTTCATCCTTTATATCAAAGGTATCTTTAAGGGATTTATTAACCAGTATAACAAAACCCTTTCTATCAACAACCATTACCCCGTCGAACATGCTTAAAAGCATCGCCTCGATCCTCGATTTGCCGGCGGTTATTTCGTCAATCCTTGATTTTATCTGTTCCGACATATCATTGAAGGCATGGGCAAGATCGCCTATTTCATCCCTTGTTGAAACAGACACTCGATTGGAAAAATTGCCTGCCGCTATTTCTCTGGCAGCGGAGGATATCTCTTTCACAGGTTTTGTAATGATAAATGACGCCAAGTAACTTATTATTATGGACAGTATAAACGCTGAGAGCATAGATATAATAACCAACCTTTTCAGATGGTCTGATATTAATTCTATATCTGAAAGGGGCATTGCCAGGCGTATGACATCCTGCTTGTCACCTTTGCCGAATACGCCTGCTATATAGAGCATATCCTTTCTAATAGTGGTGCTGAAACGCCTTTCTTCTCCGGATCCGGATTTCAGAGCGCCCTGCACCTCTGGCCGGAAAAGATGGTTCTCAACGCCTTCGATCTCCTTTATGGTCAATTCCGAATCGCCCAAGACCCTGCCATTCCGGTCAATAATGGTTACTCTCAGGTCCAGGTCATCCCCGATCTTGTCAGCCGTTTTATCCATCTCTTCAACAGAAGGGCTTTCATCAAATCCTTCTTCAATGAATGTCCTGGCCAGGGAAAGATTCCTCATAAGATTGGTTCTTATTCTTTGATATGTATATCTTTTTAAATTGCCGTTCAGATACACATATATCCCTGAAAGGATAACCGCCATGATTATTCCAAAGACGAGAGTAATTTTATAGTGTATTTTCACTGAATCTATATCCTATACCCCTTACAGTATCAATAAACTTACCTGCTTTGCCCAGCTTTTTCCTTAATCTCTTGATATGGGTATCTATGGTGCGTGTAACAACCTCGCTTCCCATGTCCCAGACATCGTTCAATAATACATCCCTTGATTGTACCCGCCCCTTTCTCTTAATAAGGGTTACAAGGAGATTAAATTCCAGGGGTGTAAGCTCTATTATTTTGCCGCATACGGTTACTTTATGCCTTGCAGGATCAACCTTTAGAATGCCCTCGTCTAATATGTCAGTGGAAGCATCATCAGCGCACTTTGCACGTTTTAGAATCGCCTTTATCCTTAAAACCAGCTCCCTTGGGCTGAACGGTTTTACAATATAATCATCAGCGCCCAATTCAAAGCCGACTATCCTGTCGATCTCTTCGCCTTTTGCCGTAAGCATTATGACAGGAATATTTAAGAGATCTTTGTCCTTCCTTATATTTCTACAGACCTCGAGTCCATCCATTTCAGGAAGCATCAGGTCAATTATAATCAGGTCTATTTTACCCCTTTTCAATATCCTTAGCGCCTCTTCGCCGCTCTTCGCTATTGCACAGACATGGCCTGTCTTTTCCAGATTGTAGTAAACGATCTGGGAGATATTGTCGTCATCTTCTACTATCAATATCTTTTTTTTAGACATTTTTTGGTATATATAAAGGTTAACTTTTTAGTTTTTAAAACTTTTTTCAGTCCAGAGTATATCACTTAAAGGGTATTGCTTTCAAAAAAGGGTAGACATAAAGAAGTTATAAAGAAAAGCATATAAAAGGCATAAAGAAAGGCACAAAGAAACGGATTTTTTTTCCATAGGGACCAATGACTTTATCCAGTATATGCTTGCTGTTGACAGGACAAACGAAAAGGTCGCGGGCCTTTATATTCCCTATCACCCCTCTGTGCTCAGGTCTATCAAAAGGGTCGTTGACGCTGCCATCAGCAATGGAATAGATGTTTCGATCTGCGGCGATATGGCACATGATGAAAGATACACCCCGTTTTTATTGGGCGCTGGAATAAGGCGGTTCAGCGTCGATCCAATGTACCTTCCAAAGATACAAAAGGCCATATCCCGGACAGATATTGAAGAGGCTGAAAACCTGACGGCCTCATTATTAACCCAAACGAGGTTAAGCGGCATTGCCGGGTTGTTCTTTAGTGGATAAACTGATGAAACGTTCATGAATCTTCGATTCACAAAGGGGAATGAAAATATCCTTTTTCGTCATTCAGGCGAAGGCCGTAATCCAGGATTTGCAGATGAAAATATCATTTGTCTCTACTTTTGCACTTTTTTCAAATAATCTTTATTTTTCAATAAGATGCCTGACCAAACAAAGCAGCATTATTTATCAATGTTTTCATAAGGTTAGACAAAAAGTGCAAAAGTAGAGATTTGTATATCAGGTCATAAAAAAGGCAAAGCGGATAGATTGATAGATGACTTAAGGATAATCTCTGCCGTTCGATTCCTGGCAGGATTGATCTAGGAGGCTGTCCGACAACTATAAATTCAATAAAAAAATACAGATTATACTGTAATTTAAAGATCAATATTGTAATATACAA
>JAFGSM010000201.1 GCA_016934595.1 bacterium
AAATAATATTCGATTTCACAGATAGTCTAAAATGCAATAGAGAGCCCATAAATCTATACCAATTATCGAGTTTCCAAATTTCTGATCTACAGTAAACTGCAATCATTGAAGCTCCAGGCTTATATCAACCGCCTTTGCCGAATGTGTCAAAGCGCCTACCGATATGAGGTCAACCCCTGTGCTTGCCACATCTGCGACATTATCAAGATTGATCCTTCCAGATGCCTCGACCATCATCCTGCCCTTGATCATTTTCACAGCCTGGGCCATTACCGTAGTCGGCATATTGTCAAGGAGTATCGCCTGTATCTCAAGGTCAAGGCACTCCTGAACCTGTTCAAGGTTTTCAGCCTCGACTTCGATCTTTAAAAGATGGGGGATGCGTTTGCGGATCGCGTCAACCGCCCTCGTGATCCCTCCGGCAAGGCGGATATGATTGTCTTTGACAAGGCATCCATCATTGAGGCCAAACCTGTGGTTCAGCCCCCCTCCGCACCTGACTGCATATTTTTCTATAGACCTCATGCAGGGGGTAGTCTTTCTTGTATCAACAATCCTGGCCTTTGACCCTGCTATCCTATCCACGAATTCCTTCGTAAGGGTAGCTATGCCTGAGAGCCTTTGCAGAAAATTCAATGCCGTCCTTTCCCCTGCCAGTATAACCCATGCCTCCGCTTGCATGACCGCAATGACCTCTTCTGGACCCACCCTCTCACCGTCTTTCACCTTTGGCGCAAAGTCAATCTTGTCCCCCCCGGATAAGTAAAGAAAGGTCTGGGCGGCGATGTCCAGCCCTGCTGCGACAAGCCCCTGCTTTGCAAGAATGACTGCCTCTACCTTTTTGTTAGGGTCTGGAAGGCCAAGGGTAGTCCAGTCCGACCATACCCCATCCTCCTCCAGGGCGCTCCGGATCAATCCGTTCCATTTAGTGTATATGTTTAAACCCGCATTACCCATCATCAATGAAGACCCGCATCCTCCATGCATTTTGTGATTGTCTTAAGGATTATCTCAAGCTTCTTTTTTTTCTCACTTAGCTCAGATGAACGCCCCTTCTCCTTGGTTACTACATCAGAAGGGGCCCTGGTAATAAAATCCTCGTTAGCAAGTTTTTTGTGAAGCACTTCCAAATCCCTGTCCAGTTTCTTTAATTCCTTTTTAAGCCTTTCTGATTCCTCCTTGAAATTCAACACCCCTTCCAATGACACGGATATCTCAAGGCCCTGAATTATGGATGTAGCAGAGGCTTTGGGCCTGACCATTTCAACACCGCATTCCATCGTTTCAAGACGTGCAAGCGAAATAATATATCTGGAATGTCTCATGATAATGTCACCGGTTTCCTGATCCTGCGTTTTTATAATGGCCTTCAGCCTCACACCCGGCGATATGTTCATCTCGCCCCTTATGTTTCTTATACCCCTTATTATCTCCATAAGCATGGTCATCTGTTTTTCCGCCTCAGGATCATCCCTTTCCTTATCATACACAGGCCATGAAGCTACCATTATGCTTTTTCCGTTATGGGGGATATTTTGCCATATATGTTCAGTCAAAAACGGCATGACCGGATGAAGCAGCCTGAGCCCCTGATCCAGAACTGTTACAAGGGTCTCCTGTGCCGCCTGCCGATCTAAAGTATCAGCATCAGGCGCAAGCGCATCCTTTGCCATTTCTATATACCAGTCGCAGAATTCGTGCCACCAGAACTGATAAAGCAAACCCGCCATGTCGTTGAATCTGTATTCTTCGAGCGCACAGGTCACATCCTTTGTAACTATATTCAGCCTGTGAATGATCCACCTGTCGGCAAGGCTTTCCTTCTTTGGTTTTCCGGACGAAAATCCATCCAGATTCAGCATGACAAACCTGGAGGCATTCCATATCTTGTTTGCAAAGTGACGGTAGCCTTCTATCCTCTTCTCGGAAAGGCATATATCCCTGCCTTGTGCAGTAAGGGCTGTGAGTGTGAAACGGAAAGGGTCAGTGCCATATTTTTCCATCATTAACAGCGGATCTATAACATTACCCTTGGACTTGCTCATCTTCTGTCCTGATTCATCCCTGACAAGCGCATGGAGATAGATGTCATGGAAGGGTATATCACCCATGAATTTTATCCCCATCATGATCATCCTGGCCACCCAGAAAAACAGGATATCAAACCCTGTCACCATGACGGAGGTAGGATAATATGTATCAAGCTCCCTGGTACTGTGAGGCCATCCAAGGGTGGAAAACGGCCAAAGGGCGGAACTGAACCATGTGTCAAGCACATCTTCTTCCTGCTCAATGTTACGTCCATTACAGTGCTTGCAGATACCAGGCTCCGAACGGACGACTGTGATCTGTCCGCAATCCTTGCAGTGCCATGCCGGTATTCTGTGTCCCCACCATATCTGCCTTGATATGCACCAGTCGCGGATATTGTTCATCCATTCAAAATATGTGGCCTCCCAGTGGGAAGGTATTATCCTGATCTCCCCCCTTTTTATGACATCTATGGCAGGCATGGCCAAAGACGACATCTTTACGAACCACTGCTTTGAAACAAGAGGCTCAATAACAGTATGACAGCGGTAGCAGTGTCCTACAGAGTGTTCGTAGGACTCCTCCTTCACAAGGAGCTTCTGATCCTCAAGGTCTTTAAGGGCCTTCTTCCTGCATTTATACCTGTCCAGCCCTTTATATGGACCGGCGTTTTCAGTCATGCTGCCCTTTTCATCAATGGCCTTTATAAGCCCCAGGTTATATTTTATACCTATCTCAAAGTCATTGGGATCATGAGCAGGCGTAATCTTTAATGCGCCGGTCCCGAATTTCTGATCCACATAGGAATCAGCGATAACAGGTATCCTTCTCCCTGTGAGGGGAAGCATAACCTCCATCCCAACAGAATCCTTGTAGCGCTTATCCTCAGGATTAACCGCCACTGCCGTATCTCCAAACATAGTCTCCGGTCTGGTAGTGGCCACAACGATCCCGTCCCTGCTGTTTGGGAAGGGATATTTTATATGATAAAGGCTGCCCTTGACACCTTCATAGTTTACCTCAAGATCGGACAGAGCTGTATGACACCTGGGACACCAGTTTATGATGTAATCCGCCCTGTAGATTAGGCCTTCTTCATAAAGACGTACAAATACCTCCTTTACCGCATCTGACAGGCCTTCATCCATAGTAAATCTTTCCCTGTCCCAGTCGCATGATGCGCCAAGTCTTTTAAGTTGTTTTGTTATCGTGCCGCCAGACTCCTTCTTCCATTCCCATACCCTTTCCACAAACCTTTCCTGTCCAATTCTATGCCTATCAAAGCCCTCAGAGGAAAGCTGCCGCTCGACAACATTCTGGGTGGCTATTCCGGCATGATCAATCCCGAACTGCCACAGTGTGTTGTGTCCTGACATCCTTTTCCACCGAATGAGGATATCCTGAAGTGTATTGTTCAGGGCATGACCCATATGAAGTGAACCCGTTATATTGGGAGGAGGGATAACAATACAAAAATTTGGCCTTCCTTCTCTTATAGTGTTTCGGAAAAGCCCCTCTTCCATCCAGAATCTGAACCAACGGTCTTCAATATTCTCGGGATTGTATGATCTTTCCAAAATCTCCGCTTCCATAAAAAAACAAACCTCCATCTCAACAGTAGCCTTGCTTTATACGCTCGATCTCTTCACGAATGATCTTCTCGGCCATTTCAGGTACCATCCTTTCCGCCACCTCTCGCACTATGTTCGGAGCCTCATCCGCCATAATCTTTGATATAAATTC
Source organism: bacterium (assembly GCA_016934595.1). Classification (GTDB taxonomy): domain Bacteria; phylum SZUA-182; class SZUA-182; order DTGQ01; family JAFGSM01; genus JAFGSM01. The sequence goes on from JAFGSM010000201.1 coordinate 3,775, forward strand.
CCTGTTCTGATCAATGATCTTGGCCAGCGTCTCTTTGTCAATAAGTTTTTCAATCTGATCCTGCACAATCTTTTTTGTCAATTTTGGAACCATCCGCTCTATGATCTCGCCAATCTCTTCCTGAACTATGCCTTTCAGCCAGATCGTAAGCGAATGTTCAAATCCTGTGTCCCCTTTCTCATAAGACTCCTCCCTTATATTGGATTCCCAAACGCCAATCTCTGCGACTTCCCCCTCTCTGTCTTTTTCCATCATCTCCTTGTCAAGACCGCCACAGGCGAGATCAATGTCTTTAGATTCGATCTTTTCCGTAGATTCGCCATCCTTATCAAATTCTTCAGTCAAAGACGCTTCCCCCTTTCTTGCTGAAGACGATGCTTTTTTTATTGACTGATCGGTTTCCGAAAGGCTTGATTGAAGCAATTTTTTAACTGTATTTTCCAATTCTCTTGATTCAAAAGGCATACCAAGTATCTTTTCCGCTTTGCAATTCCTTGCGACAGAAGACTCCTCATTCTCTTTTTCGTCAGAATCAAGCTCCCTTAAAAGGAAAATTACTGGAATGCCCGCATGTTTTTGAGATGACTTTATCTCTGCGCACAAGGATATTCCTCCTCCGTTTCCGGGCAGGTCCTGATCCAAAATAATCAAATTCGGGACATCCCTTTTCAAAATATTTTTTACTTCTTTGACATTTTTCACATGAACGAAATCATAATCATTATCGGCAAGGCTCCACTCCACTACCTTCTGTAAGGTTATACTGTTGGTGCAAAGAAATATCCTTTTCCCCATAAATTCTCCTCCTTACTTCTTCTTAATCTTATCAACCGAACCGTAAAAAATCAAGATTCCATTCTTGATGGCCTCGTAAAAAGTTTAAAATGCCCCTAAAATTAAGTTTAATATTATAAATTTGATATATATTTTAGCGATATAATCTTGGTTTTTCATCATCAAAATTACTTTTTACGAGGACGTCAATTTTAGATTTATGATAGTTGAAACCAGGGCAATCGCATGAAAAAAAATAAACTAAAAGGACAGGGGTAGAAAGCCAGACTGGACAACTCCTTTCATGTTTGCCATAATATTTTGGCAAACTCTAAAAAAGAAAGGAGTAACATCTATGGATAAGGTTATATCAGCGAGCATCAAAGATCATTTTTCCTGTATACCAGATCCAAGAATTGAGGGAAAA
>JAFGSM010000202.1 GCA_016934595.1 bacterium
ACTTATTTTTAAGAACATTTCAGACTTTTTACGAGGCCATCAAAATTAAAAAGTTAAACCAAAAGACTTGTAATAGCGGTTTTTTGCAAATAAATCATTGGCGTGTTTAGCATGGATACAAGATTACCCATAGATCAAAACGTTGAAATCATGGCTATCGGCGCTCATCCTAAGGATGTTGAAATTGGCGTCGGCGGTATCCTTCTCAAGATGGCGCACCGGGGCTATACTACAGTTATATGTGACCTAACCGGAGATAAAACTAGTACGGACGGCAACATTGAAGAACGCTCTTTTGCCTCAGAAAAAGCTGCCAAAATACTTCATGCATCAGACAGGATAAATCTCAATTCTGGAGATTTACAACAGAACTCCAGCATAAATCAGATACATGCCCTTGCAAGATATCTCCGCATGTACAGACCCGAGATAATACTCGCGCCTTATTGGGAAGACTGGCACCTAAGTAATTATTCAGCAGTACAAATCATACAAAATGCGATTCATCTTGCCGGACTAAAAGAATGGGATGAATCACTTCAGCCGTATAATCCTTTATGGTTATCTTATTATCCCCTTGAGAAACCTACTATTCCTCAAATTGCAGTGAATATAACCTCTACATTTGAAGCTAAGATTGAAGCGGTCAATGTCTACCGATCCCAATTCAACGAAACCAGTCCTTTTATATCTCCTTTCTCTACATCGCACAAGGACTATCTTTTCCATATCGAATCCAGGGCTAGATATTTCGGATCCCTAATAAACTGCCGTTTCGGAGAAGGGCTGATCATTGACAGGCCCATTTCGATCGATGATATTTGTGAATTTATAAATCCATGATTTTTCAAAATACATAGAATTTTCCATTTCTTCTCCTTTTGCCGCCGGTTTTTTGAGCTGGTTTTTTGAACTTTAATCCTTCCTAAACCGATATAATGGTATATGATCACAATATACCCGATTCAAAGCTCCGATTGACATTGTTATTTTAAATCCTTAATAGAGAGGCTGCTTATGAAATCCCTTCTTGGGGAATTACTTATCCAGGCGAAATCTATCACGCAGGATCAGCTAAAACAGGCGCTCGATGAACAGAAAAAATCAGGCGGACGTTTGGCGCAGAATCTGATCAAATTAGGATTTATAAAAGAAAAAGACGCACTTTTTTTTCTAAGCCAGCAACAAGGAATACCAAGCGTTGACCTGAGAAATTTTGCTATAGAAGAGAATGTGATCGATTTGATACCATATGATCTTGCCAAAAAATATAACTGCATCCCATTAAATCTTATAGGAGACACCCTTACGATTGCCGTTGCTGATCCGACTAATTGCAATTTTATTGATGACTTAAGTTTCTTAACCGGACTTAATATCGAGACGGTATTGACTACAGAATCACTACTTGAGGATGCATTCAGGCAATATTACAAGAAGACTGTATACGATGATCTAAACGCCCTGGATTTCACTTTGGAAGATGAAATATCCCAAAAGGAACAGGGGAAGGATGAAATAACAGAAGAGGATATAGTAGACATTACAGATTTTGATAATATTGTCAAAGGTGCGCTCGATAATGTTGAAGTAGTTGAAGATGATTCATCCGAAGACACTATCACAGAGACAGATGCCCCGATAGTTAAATTAGTGAACGGGATATTAGTAAAGGCCATCAAGACAGGAGCAAGCGATATCCACATAGAACCCTATGAAATGGCGTTTCGCATCCGCTTAAGGATGGATGGCATCCTTAGAAAGATCATGAGCCTTCCTCCAAAAATCAAAAATGCGGTCGTGTCAAGGGTCAAGGTTATGTCTAAACTTGATATTTCAGAAAAAAGGCTGCCTCAGGACGGGAGGATAAAACTGAAACTCGGCAGAAATAAGGCGATGGATTTCAGGGTGTCAACATTGCCGACCCTGTTCGGTGAAAAAGTGGTGATGAGGCTATTGGATAAATCCAATCTTCAGCTTGATATGACAAAGCTGGGTTTCGAGACGGATGATCTTGAAAAATTTCAGAATGCCATACGCGCCCCTTATGGTATGGTGCTGGTGACCGGCCCTACTGGAAGCGGCAAAACTACAACACTGTACTCTGCGCTAAACCAGTTGAATGGCGAAGAAACCAATATTATGACGGCGGAAGACCCCGTTGAGTTTAATCTGCCGGGTATAAATCAGGTACAGGTGCGCGAGCAGATAGGCCTGACATTTGCTGCGGCTTTGCGGTCTTTCTTACGCCAGGACCCGGATGTTATTATGGTGGGAGAAGTAAGAGATCAAGAAACCGCTGAAATAGGTATCAAGGCTGCCCTTACAGGCCATATGGTATTGTCCACCCTGCATACCAATGATGCTCCAGGCACAATTATCCGATTAGTAGATATGGGTGTAGAACCTTTTCTTGTCAGCGCCGCTGTAATACTGGTGGTGGCACAAAGGCTGGCTAGGAAGATTTGCCCTAATTGCAAGGGGAAAATAGATGTGCCAGCCTCTTTGCTCAGGCAGGCAGGTTTCTCTGATAAAGATATAGAATCCGGCTTAGAGATTTATAAGGGCAAAGGCTGCGCTAAATGCTCTCAAACAGGATATAAAGGCCGGGTTGCGCTTTATGAGGTAATGACAATGACCGATTCCCTCAAAGAGGCTATCGTGAAAGGCGCATCTACTGAAGAGCTGAAATCGCTTGCCAGAAAAGAAGGTATGAGGACATTGAGAGAAAGCGGCTTGAAAAAGGTTATGGAAGGCGTCACTACTATTGAAGCCATACTTGGAGTAACCGTATAGCGATATGTCTTTGATAAAAAGAATACAGGATAAAATATAACAATGACGGATCTCATCTGTTTGCTCAATGAGATGCTGAATCAAAGGGCATCCGATCTTCACCTTACCATAGGCGCCCCCCCGAAATTCAGGGTAGATGGCAAAGTCATTTCTTCTTCCTGTCCCCCCCTTAATAATGAAGAGATAAAGGGTATGTTATATGGTTTATTAAACGAGGGGCAAAAGGCCAAACTCGAATCTGAAATGGAGCTCGATTTCTCTTTTGGCATCAATGGTCTTAGCAGGTTCAGGGCCAATATCTTCTTTCAAAGGGGGGCGATAGCCGCCGCTATCAGGAGCATTCCCTGCTATATCCCTTCTTTTGAAGAACTTGGCATACCCCCGGTTGTTACAAAATTGTGCGAAAGGCCAAGGGGGCTTATCCTGGTCACAGGCCCAACCGGCAGCGGAAAATCCACTACGCTTGCGGCTATGATCGAATGGATAAATAATAATCAACATAAACATATCATAACAATTGAGGACCCGATCGAATATCTGCATACGCATAAAAAGTCTATTGTGAATCAAAGGGAGGTGCATGCAGACACCTATTCCTTTAAGAATGCCCTCCGCTCGGTTCTTAGAGAAGATCCTGATATAGTGCTCATCGGAGAGATGAGAGACCTGGAAACTATCGAGGCCGCCTTGACCATATCAGAAACAGGGCATCTGACCTTCGCCACCTTGCACACCAATTCGTGCGTTCAGTCGATAAACCGGATTATTGATGTATTCCCGCCTCATCAGCAAAATCAGATTCGCACCCAATTATCGTTTGTGCTTGAGGGAATCCTGGCCCAGCAGCTAATCCCAAAGCAACTGGAAGAAGGACGTGCGCTTGCCATTGAGGTATTGATACCTAACGCGGCTGTGAGAAACCAGATCAGGGAAAACCAGATCCATCATATTTATAGCATTATGCAGGCAGGCCAGGCAAAACACGGCATGCAAACCATGAATCAGGCGCTTTTCAACCTTTTTGACAAACGCATAATCTCTAAAGAAAATGCCATTGGCCATTCTTTATATACAGAGGAACTGATAAATATCATCCAAAACACACATGTAAAAACGATTTAAAAAAAGGAGTAAAAAGATGGCAGTATTCAAATACAAAGGGAAAACCGTTCAAGGGAAAATGGTACAAGGCGAGATCACGGGGGAAAGCAAGTCCGTGGTCATGGCCGAATTAAGACGGCAGGCGATTATTCCTGTTCAGGTCAAAAAGAAGGCCACTGAGATATCTATCAAGATCCCAGGATTAGGGCACAAAATAAAGGAGAAAGACATTATCATCTTTACCCGTCAATTCTCTACCATGATAGACGCAGGGCTTCCCCTGGTGCAAAGCCTTGAGATCTTGGCCCAGCAAACTGAAAATCCTGCGCTGGCCAATTGCCTGAAAGAGGTCAAGATGTCTGTAGAAGGGGGCAGCACCTTTGCGGAGGCATTGCATAAATACCCCCAGATATTCGACCGGCTATACGTCAATATGGTTGAAGCAGGAGAGGCAGGAGGGATATTGGATACCATTCTAAACAGGCTTGCCGGATATATAGAACGGGCGATGTCGCTCAGGAAAAAGGTAAAATCCGCAATGACCTATCCTATAGTCATAATGGTGGTCGCAATTGTAGTCGTTGCCGGCCTGTTAATTTTTGTCATCCCCCAATTCGCAGAGCTGTTTGTAAGTTTTGGAGGCACTTTGCCGCTGCCGACACGCATCGTCATTGCCGCCAGTAACTTTCTGGGCGGATGGGGCGGGGGAATCATCGCATTTTCACTAATCACCTTTTTCTTTGTAATCAAAAAACTCAAAAAAACGGAAAAGGGGAGGCTGGTTTTTGACACTCTTTTGCTTCAGGCCCCTATTATCGGGCCTCTCATCCGCAAGGTGGCGGTCGCAAAATTCACCAGGACGCTTGGGACCTTGCTGAGCAGTGGCGTTCCCCTCCTTGACGGCATGGATATTACTGCCAGGACGGCAGGGAATAAGGTCATAGAAAATGCGGTTATGACAAGCCGCACCTCAATAAGCGAAGGTAAGACTATTGCGGAGCCATTGGAAGAAACAGGCGTTTTCCCTCCAATGGTCACACAGATGATAGCTATAGGCGAAAACACCGGAGCCCTGGACACAATGCTGAGTAAAATAGCTGACTTCTATGATGAAGAGGTAAATACAGCGGTTGAGACCCTTACTTCTATGCTGGAACCAATGTTGATGGTATTCTTGGGAGGGACGGTAGGCTTTATATTGATAGCCATGTATATGCCTATATTCAAGCTTGCGTCTCTTATCAGCTAAGGCTGATAAGATCGCAAAAGTCATAAAGGCTGCCATTCCAATGGAAGCCGAAGCAGAGAACTATAAAGCGGCATGAGTGTTTACCATGAAAATACATTTTCATTTACGGGTGTGGCCAATTTATGTTTGGCCATGAGCGTTTATTCAGGGGGAAGCCAATTAAGATTGGCCATGAGCGTTTAATCATAAGTCACGACTATGTCATACTGGCCGGATATTTTACCCAACTTTTTAGAATCAAATACTGATAGTCATTTGAAAAACAAGATAAGATGGCTCATGATATCCAGGGTCATCGTAGTCACGATTCTATTTGGCTCGATAACCTTTGTTAATATAAAACAAGAATCTTCCAGTTTATCCCCATTTTACATCCTTATTGCCGCTACCTACCTTCTGACCGTACTTTACGCAGTCCTTTATAGATATTTAAACAATATGACTGTCTTCGCATATATCCAGTTAATCGGAGATGTCTTACTGGAAATCTGCCTCATATATTTTACGGGAGGGATCGAAAGCACTTTCTCCTTCACACTAATCGTCAGCATCATCACTGCAAGCATCGTCCTTTCCAGAAGGGGGAGCCTGATTATAGCATCCATAAGCAGCATACTTTATGGACTGCTTTTAGACCTTCAATATTTTGAGGTGATTTCACTCCCATCCAGTTATGTGCCCAATCCGGTTGCATTAACCAATAGTTACGTATTACACACAATCTTTGTAAACATATGCGCATTCTATCTGGCAGCGCTACTTAGCGGTTATCTTGCCGAATCAAGAGAAAAGATAGGCCAGAAACTTATGGCCAAAGAAGAAGACCTGATGGAGTTGAGGGCATTCAATGAAGATGTCCTCAAAAACATCAGCACCGGCCTTGTAGTAACCGATATTCAGGGAAAAATTACGCTGGTAAACGAAACAGCATTAAAGATACTGGATATAAAAAATGCCGATGATAGCCGTCTTTTTTGGAAAGACGTCTTCCAGCCCCTGGATTTTAATCAAGCCATTCAGTCTATGAAGGAGAGGATAAACCATATAATCAAATATAATGAATTTATCGACTGCAAAAATCGCGGGTTGTTTTTTATCGGCCTGACCATAACATTCCTCAAGGATGGAAAGGGTCAAATAAAAGGCACGATAACCTGCTTTCAGGACCTGACCGAATATAAAAAGATGGAAGAAAAGATGAAAGAGGCAGAAATTTTGGCAACGATTGGCGGCATGGCAGCAGGGATAGCGCATGAACTTAGAAACCCCCTCGCATCGATAAAAGGATCGATCCAGCTCCTTGCCGAAGGGCTTACACTAGATCAAGATCAAAAAGCCCTTATGGATATTATGCTGCGTGAATCTACTAATCTGAACAGTATTATCAATGAATTTTTAACGTTCGCCAGGCCCAAACCACCCTATCTCGAAATGTGTAATTTGAATCTTCTCATAAACGACACCCTCACCATGTTGAGGAATTCCGAGGGCTTTAACCATGGGATAAGTATAATTACCGATCTTGATCCTGATAATAATTATCTTGAACTGGATATAAACCAGATAAGGCAGGTATTATGGAATCTGGCAATCAACGCATGTCAGGCAATGCCTGATGGCGGGACACTTTCTGTAAAAAGCATGACAAAGATTAATGGCAAGCTATCTTATAAGCTTATTGAATTTCTTGATACAGGCGTTGGCATATCAAAAGAACATATCTCCAGGGTCTTTCATCCGTTCTACACCACAAAAGAAAAGGGCACCGGTCTAGGTCTTTGCACTGCATATCGCATTGTTGAAAGTCATGGAGGAAAGATCGATCTGGAAAGTAAACCAGGAAAGGGAAGCCTGTTCAGCATACGCTTGCCTTTAACTGCATCTGCATAAGTTGTATATTACTGCGCAGATGTAATATTTTTTTGGCAACATTCAAATCAAACGAGGTAAATTTTCGATGGCATCAATCTTGATCATGGATGATGAAAAAAGTATGTGCGAGTTCCTCTCCATCATGCTTAAAAAGGATGGGTATAGCGTCTCATATGCAACCAACCCAAAAGAAGGCTTAACCCTGGTGCAAAATGGCATTTTTGATTTGGCCCTTATAGATATCAGGATGCCTGTCATGGACGGATTGATTGTCTTAAAAGAGATACGGAAGATCAGCCCTGAGACCATAGTTATTATGATGACTGCCTATGCCTCCACCAAAGCGGCTGTTCAGGCTATAAAAGAAGGCGCCTATGATTATCTGACAAAACCATTCAAAAATAATGACGAGGTCAGATTGATAATTGGCAACGCCCTGGAAAAAAAGAGGCTTAAGGAAGAAAACGTCATACTGAAAAGAGAGCTTTCAACCAAGTACAGATTGGGAAACATACTCGGCAAAAGCAGCCAGATAAAGGAGGTGTTTTCTTTTATACAGAAGATCGCCAATAGCCGCAGTACGGTTCTTATTACAGGCGAAAGCGGAACAGGGAAGGAATTGGTTGCGAGGGCCATACATTTTCAAAGCAATCAAAGGGATGAGCCTTTTGTTTCCGTCAATTGTGGTGGAATGCCTGAAGGACTTCTGGAAAGCGAACTTTTCGGGCATGTAAAAGGTGCTTTTACAGGGGCGATCATAAACAAAAAAGGGCTTTTTGAGGTTGCACACAACGGGACGCTGTTTTTGGACGAGATCGCTTCCACCCCCCTTCCCTTGCAGGTTAAGCTCCTTAGGGTACTGCAAGACCATGAGATCCGAAGGGTAGGTTCAACGGAGGCTGTTAAAGTAAATGTACGCATTATCGCCGCTACCAACAAAGACCTGGCAGAGGCGGTTAAGGAAGGGACATTCAGAGAAGACCTCTTTTACCGCCTCAACGTGATCCCTCTGCGCCTTCCGCCTTTGAGGGAAAGGATAGGCGATATACCAATCCTTGCCAGGCATTTTTTGGAAGTCAACGCTGTAAAAAACGGGTTTTCTGAAATGGACACAAACCCTTCTTTTGAAATAATACGCATACTCTCCAAATATCACTGGCCAGGCAATGTCCGAGAACTGGAAAATGTCATAGAACGCGCCGTTGCTCTTGGAAATCAAAAATCTCTAAGGCCGGAAGACCTGCCTGACAATATTTTGTATCCGATACATCCTGCATACCAGCCATTGCATTTTGATCCAAAGGTGGGCATTGATCTGGAAAAGGCCGTAAATGAGATGGAAAAAGATCTAATCTCCCAGGCGCTCAAAAAAACGCAGGGGAATAAAAGCAAGGCCGCAAAACTTCTCAAGCTAAGCTTCAGATCCTTTCGTTACAGGATTCAAAAATATAACGACCTGCTGGATAATGATAATAGCGTCAAATAGGTCTCATAAAAGAGAAATGTCGACATCCAAAGAGTCTACTTCTGCGACCAAAACACCGGAAACCGCAATCTCACCCGTTAAAATAGGCGACAGACTGGCGACCAGTTCTTGATATTTTGGGAAAAACTCCTTTTGTAAAGGTTTTCCTGAAGGATACTGCGCCTTTAAAGGGTTGATAAATTCTTCGTCCTTTTTGACCCTGTAATCCAGGTGCGGGCCTGTTGAAAGGCCTGTAGTTCCTACATAGCCTATCACCTCTTTTTGTTTCACCCTGTCCCCTTTCTTTAATCCCTTTTTAAAACTGGACAGATGATTATAATAGGTGACATAATTGTTCATATGCCTCAACTTTACCTGATTTCCATTATATTGATCGTAGGTCTTTGAAATTACAACACCATCAGCGACCGCCCATACCGGTGACCCGGACGGGGCAGCAAAATCTATCCCTAGATGTGGTTTTACCTGCCTGGTAATGGGGTGCTTACGATTATAAGTAAACCCTGAGCTTATATATTTATAACTCAATGGCGCCCTCAGGAAGGCCCGCCTCAATGACACCCCCTCAATGTCATAATAATCTCCATGGCCTTTTCCCTGGCCAAAATAAAAACCCTTTATCTTGCCTGTTATCACCCCGTCATACATAACAGCCACAATCCTGCCATACCCAACAGGCTCTTCCCCTTTAAAGAATCTCTCTACCACCATGCAAAAACGGTCTCCTTCTCTGACCTCATGCTGAAAGTCTATCTTCCATTCAAATATCTCAGCAAATCTTAAAGCAAGGGAATCAGGCAAATCTTTCTTCTGAAACGTAGAAAAAATGGAATTATTTACTTCCCCGGATATGACAACCCAGTATTTATTAAGTCTTATATTCTCCCGCCATGCATTCCACTTATCGTCCTGATCCTTGCCAAGGCAATAAATGTCTAAAGGGCCTGTCCTGTATTCAAACCTCTCCAAAGCCCCCTCAGGGTTAAGGGTCAAACGGTAAACATCACCAGGCCTGCTGCGGGTGCGAAAGCTGAATAAGCGGCTCATATTGGCGGTGATAATCTGGATATCGCCATCAGAAATCCCTGTGCTTTGAAGGCACTTATATATGCTCTCGCCCCGGCCGATCTTTCCATCCACATAAGTGTTGGAAGTTTTTGCATCTATTACAGATTCATCATCAATATCCAATGACGGTTTATCATTGGGTAAAGGAAATTTATCGAAGGCATGATCAGCCTGACATACATCCCTCTGGATATGCGGGATAGCAGATAGATTGTTTCTCAAAACAGGAAATCCTGGACATCTCAGAATAAAAAATAAGGAAAGACAGAGAAACAACATATAGAGGAAGGCAGGCCTTACCTTCTTCTTGGGTTTATAGTGCTGTTTTATAAGTCTTTCATAAGGATGATACAGTCCCATCAGCCCCCCCAAAAAACAAAGATTGAAGATTTCCTGATGCAAGCGAAGCAGAAATGTCTATAACAAATTTCTATAACCAGAAATTTGGAAACTCGGATAGTCAGGATAGTTTTAAGAACCCTGTTGCATTTTAGACTGTCTGTAAAATCGAATACTATCTAAAG
>JAFGSM010000203.1 GCA_016934595.1 bacterium
CAAAATAGATATTGATTTAGAAAATGCTCTTATTAAAAAAATAGAAATTTCTGACATATTATGGCAGATTAAGATAATAAGAGACAATTTATATATTAATACAAATAGTGGTACCTTTTTGATAAAAGATGACCTCTATGATCCCAATAGTTTCGAAATAGTGGTTCCTAAAAACAAGTTTTACTTAGATAGCCCAATTACCTATTATGATTTAGAGGGTACCCAAAGTGTGGCTATCAATGATTTTATGATCGAAAACAGCTTTCTATATTTCACAAGCGGCCCGTTCTTAAATTTATTTACTGTGGATTTGTCAAAACCATCTTATAATATTATCGATAGTTTTTGGGGAACTGAAAATGTTAGTAATAGAGAAATCGTGTTGTGGCGTGAATACTGGCACGTGGATAGCAAAAATAAGAGGGCATTTTTTCAGTCTGATAATAAGTTGTGGTGTATTAATATCTCGGATTCTTACAATATTTACCTTGAAGGCATTTTAGACCTTGCTAATATCATGGATATACCTAGTAGTAGCATATCAGGAAGATTATTTGTTCTGGTTGAAGACAATAAAGCCTTTATTTTTTTAGAAAACAAATTTTATGTGATAGATATTTCTGATGCTAATAATTCTAAAATAATAAGCAATGCGACTTTAGAATATTATCTTCCTCCATATGCTTTTTCAAGCACTATAAATCATCGTATGTTATCCCATAATAATTTTTTCTATGTTTTATGTTTAGGTCCAAACAGTTCCGGTTTCTATGAGCAGTGTCCTTATACTGTTGTTAAACCTGAATATCTAATCATTTTAGATATTTCTGACCCTAATCATCCTTCATTTATGGGAGATGTTGCGGTACCATTTACCCTCTTCGACAAGAACAACTTGATGGATTTTAATTACACTGACTTATGTGGCGGTGCATTAAATTTTACACTTGACAACTTATGCTATTATAATGACTGTGTTTTTGTTAAAATATCTGTTAAAGGTAAAGATCAAAGCTCATATACCCGCATTTACATAATAGACACGAAAATCCCAACAAATCCTGAATTGATTGGATATGTCGATTTTCCATATACTATCAAGGACATAGCCTTCCATAATGATTACCTTTATATATCTATCAGTGACTCCAATGTCTCTAAAATCTATAAATACGACCCTTCAAAGATCATACCTGTCCGTGCGCCTATAGATCAGACACAGGAAGGCGAAGATCAAACAAGCCAGGAAAGCGGTGATCAATCCTCACAGGATGGGGGAAACACCTCTGAAGACAGTGCTGCTTCGGAAGAGACGACAGCAGGGACAGAAGAAAATAATGAAGAGCAGTCCAGCCATGGAGGCGGAAATACGGCTGAAACAGGCACGGGGACAGAAGGTACGGCACCGCAGACAGGTGAGGGGGACGGGAATGACAATGCCCAGGGAAATCCTGCATCCATAAACAATTCTATACAATACTGGGCGGCATTCTATCCATGGTGGCAGATCAATTCTATGCAAATAAATCTTTTAATGGATAATTATCCAAGCCTTTTCCCCACGCCGAGGAACCCTTTGATAGAGAAACCTCCGTATATCTTCTATCCCAGTCTCCCGTTTGATCTATTCCCCAAACCCATATGCCTTGATCCGTCCACCGATAACTGGTATCTTCCGCCCCTTCCATATTCTTATTTGAACCTGATCCTGGACTATGACCGGATGAACTACAACCTGTTTTCATTTTATCCGATAGCTGAGATCCCTGACCTGCTTTATTTTCTTTACGGTATAAAGATAGATCGTGAGCCTGGTTTACAGGAAATTAAGCGGATAAGATATTAGGCCAGCTATAGTTATATATCTTGCCTGTGATCCTTTATCTCAAAAAATTTTTTCTGTAAAATCCTTAGTGAATATATTATATACTTTGCAAGGACATAACCTGAGCATCTCAATTCTTATATGCTATATCCTTTTCAGGTGATCAACAAGATCATCTTTTTAAACCTTTTTCCTTATAGCCCTCTTGTCTCCCAATCTAATGGTTATTCCCTGATTATCCATATACTCAAGCAAGGGCACGGCATACTTGCGCGAAACCCCTGTCAAGTCTTTAAAATCGCCGATGCCCATCTGCCTGCCGTCCTTTAGAAATGACTGGACCTGAACGGCAAGGCTGCTTAAAGCGCCGGTATGAAAAAGGAGGCCGTCTTTTAACCTTTTTAACATATCTTCATCTATAAGCAGATTGATGAGCATTTCCACCCTCTTTCTTTCCTTCTTGAGCAGGGTGGAAACCTCTTCAATATTTGGAGGCTGCAAGCCCGCTTTTTTGAACATATTCAGGATTTCCTCGCGTATCTTTTGATCTTCGCCAGACAATGAAACTTGATGTCCGGCGATGGCGCAGGTTTCTTGCTGGACTATGATATCGGATCTTTTTACGAGATCGTCAAGGGCGATATTATATATCCGTGGATCAAGAAAAGGAGAGACCCTGGCCTTGAGCTCCTCTTTTGACATCCCCCATTTAAGGGGATTCCTGCTATGAAAAGACTCCAGTGCATCCTTCAGCCTGCCTTGAAGCTCATGATAACTGGAGAGATGAACGACCCGGCGGCTGGCCTCATCCACGACAAGTATCTTGCCTTCCTTTTTCAAGATATCAAGGACGCTGGAAATAGTCTCAATGTCCATGTTTGTCCTGGCCATCAATGATTTCATATCTATTCCGTTCTCCCCTGCCTTGCGTACATAAAACTCTATTGTCTCAGGAATGGATGAGCCCTCCAAAGTGGCAATATCCTCCATAACATCCTGTTTATATCTTTTGTGCTTTTCAGGATGGCTGTCTATGATATCTCCGCCTCCTAATGTTATGATTGGGGAATATCTGCGGATAATATATCTGTCTTTCGGCATTACCGCTGCCTTTCTCTCCAGCCTGAATTGAACCAAACATGCATCGCCCGGCTTCAACTCATCCCTGTCCAGCAGGATAATCCTTCCCAATATCTCCGCTGTCCCTGTATGAAAGCGGATGCGGGTACGGTTTTTCAAAGGCAGAACACTATCCAGCAAGGCAAGCCTCGCATCTATAAGATATCCGGGCTCCATGAGGCCAGGCTGACAGATCACATCGCCCCTGCTTACCGCTTCCTTATCCAGTCCCTGGAGGTTGATGGCAGTCCTCTGCCCTGCGCTGACGATATCAACCTTTTCATTGTGAACCTGGATGCCCCTTACCCTTACCTTAAGTTTTTGAGGGAAAATCTCGACTGTATCCCCTGTCCGCACCTCTCCGGAAAGCAGAGTACCCGTCACCACAGTTCCAAAGCCCTTCATGGTAAAAACACGGTCTACAGGGAGACGGAATACCCCTTCACCTGTATGCTCAGGTATATCCCTGGATAGATCGGCAATGGCATTCATCAATTTGTCTAATCCCTCGCATGTAACAGAGGAAACAGGTATTATGGGCGCCACATTCAGGAACGTCCCCTGAATAAAATCCTTGACCTCTTCTTTCACCAATTCAAGCCATTCATGGTCAACAACATCGGCCTTGGTAAGGGCCACCAGCCCCTTCTTGACACCCAAAAGACGGCAGATATCCAGATGCTCCCTCGTCTGGGGCATGATTCCCTCATCCGCGGCAATGACCAGTATGACAAGGTCCATGCCGACAACCCCGGCAACCATATGGTGAACAAACCTCTCATGGCCTGGAACATCGATTATCCCTATACGGGTGCCGTTCTTAAGGTCGAGGTTCGCAAAACCCAGCTCAATGGTAATACCTCTGGTCTTCTCTTCTTTCAGGCGATCGCAGTCAATTCCAGTAAGCGCCTTGATAAGTGATGTCTTTCCATGATCTATATGGCCTGCAGTGCCAAGTATGATGTGTTTCATTATGTTTGCGTCCATCATCTATTAGCAATTGAACAATACGACATACTTTGGTTTCATTCTCAGAAATTTGGAAACTCGATAGTCAGGATAGTTTTAAGAACCCTGTTGCATTTTAGACTGTCTGTAAAATCGAATATTATCTAAAG
>JAFGSM010000204.1 GCA_016934595.1 bacterium
CCTTCTCACAGATGAATAAACTGAATAACAAATACAGGATTAGTTCAACCACTGTCTTGAATGTACCTCTATCCAGTTGATTTTCATAATAAGAATTGCTGGGTATTTTGGGCAGTATCTTGATCGTATAGGAATTTATATCGTATAGGAATTTTCATTTTAGTTATGCGGAATTTCAGCCACTGAACACTGAACACTGATAACTTATATCTTGATCGCAGACATGGGAAACAGAAGGGGATGTTTCCTGGCGAGGGCCATATACAACCGACGGCTGACCCTCCTTTCCTTTCTTATCATCGTTTCCCATATTCCCTTTTCTCTTTCTTCGGTCTCATTGAATATTTTTTCTACGTTAAAATGGGAACGGTTTGGGCCTCTGCCTATGTTTTTAAAAGGGTGGGTATTATGAATATGCAGAGTTTCGGTTAATTTGATAGGGGTTTTAAATGCCCCGGGGCCAAATCTATCATACCAAAGGAAGGTGTGGGCGGTTGAAAGGGATCCTGCCCACGGGTACCTGCGAAGCTGCCACCTTCGGGAAAGCATGGCAATGGCGTGATCCTCTCTTTCTTTTTCTTTGAAGGATTTTGTATATTCTTTTTCTTCGTAAAATATGCCTGTACGAAACCGGTCGCCATCTACGTGCCATATCTCTTTGATGCCAAATTCATGAGGGGAGACAGCTACCCTGGAGCCATGGGTCAATTCGAATTCACCGCATATAAAAAGCGAGATGTACTCGCTTAGCCCTTTTATGAATTGAATGGTTTTCATAGCCTCATCATGTTTCTCTGTGGGAAATCCTGTGAAACACATGACCTCAACGGCGATATCCGCGTCGGCTATATTCACTATAATATCCTTCATATCATGGAGATGTACGCCCTTATCCATAAGCCTGAGTATCCGCTCAGAGGCTGATTCTATCCCAAGGGTCAGGCACAAGGCCCCTCCCTCAGCCATCTTCATGCAATTCTCCTGTGTAAGCGACCGCTCCGGCCTCATATCGGTCGCCCAGCGGATATTTAGCCTTTTCCCCTTTATTTCACCAGCAATCCTGACTGCAAGGTGCGGGGCCATCGTATCATCGGAAAAATAGAATATACCAGTCCCGTATTTTTCAGAGAGAATGCCGAGGTGACAGGCAATCTGTTCTACAGGTCTTTCCCTGTATTTTGCAGCGCCATATTCGCTGAGCCCGTAGTGACAGAAGGCACATTTTCCCCAGTAGCAGCCGCGGGTTGCATCATATGGAAGAACCACCTCGGGCGATAGATATTTTTCCATAGGCATACCTTCAAAATCAGGGGCGGGAAGCGCTGACATATCCTGAATGGTATCTCCCCTGAAAACGCCGCTCACACTCTCCCCTTTTTCTTTCCTGCGGATTAGGTCGATAAGGGCCTTCTCACCTTCAAATATTATCGCAGAATGAAAAGGGCCGAGGGCCGATGAGATTTCAGACTGATTGATCCGGACCAGTAATTGTGAGATGGCGGGCCCGCCAGCAGTGATATGTACATCCGGCAATGCCCTGCGCAGGAGATATCCAAGTGAATAGGAGGGCTGAAGCTGTCCTGGAAAGACAATGGAAATCCCAACAAGATCGACCTTTTCTGCCTTGAGACGATGCATCAGTGTATCTGAGAAGTATTCATAAAAAGGGTTTATCTGCGGCTGTGCATCCATCCTGATATCTTCGGCTGTAAGGAATGAGAATGGCGTGAAGCAGTTTGAAAAATTCAGCCTCAACGGGCTGTAAGCGGCGCTGATGATCCTCAATGCTGCTTCGACTGTCTCAATTGCCATGTTGTACCGGCGTGTATCGTAGAATTCCCTTCCTGATCTGTCCTTTAAGATGCTTATGGCATCCTCTATGGCAAATGGAACGGATCGGACAAGCCCTATTTCCCTGCAAAGATGCGCATAGATAATCCGGTCATAGTGACCCAGCGCTTTTTTCCGGTCAAGCCGACTAAATCTCCCTTTCAGCCGGCTCCCCGATTTTATTAATGAGTCCTTCGTAAGAAGACGTTCATATGCCTCTATATTCGCATCTATGCAAAGGACAGGGATATCGTGTGCCCGCAGATATGCGGCAAGCGAGGGCAATGATATATAGGGGGCAGTGGGATCGCTGCTTGGAGGAAATATGAGACAGGTTTTCATTAATCTTTTCTTAAACAATCGCTTTAGATCTGATCAAAAGGTTGTGCCGGTTGCCAACTGTTATGCTCATTAAAAGATCTGATTCCATTTTAAAACCTCCCGTTATGAGTCATGGTAGATTATTTATTTCAAAATCTCAAGGGAAAAACGAATCCTTCAGCCATTATGATAACTCTACTTTTGCGCTTTTTTATAATAAGCCATACTTTTTGGGGTGCGCAATCCCGATTGACTCTTTTCATTTTGCCATCTATACTTTATCTATATCTAACAGATTATGAATAAGTAGTTTATCCCCGAGGATGAAAATGTATTTTCATGGTAAAAAAAACCAGGGCCTTTTTAGGGAGAACCAGCATGGACGAATTATCGTACATAACCTGCAAGACCCGGCACGTCTCGATCATGTCATGAAGATATATTTTCCCCAATCAGGCCGCCGCAATTTGCAGACACTAATCAGCAAAGGCAAGGTCTATATCAATGGCAAACGCGTCCTTCTTTGTTCCTGGCTGGTGCGAAATGGCGATTGCCTTGAGTTATTGTCCATCCCTGCTAAGAAACCTCAGCCGCCTGATGTCTTTGACGACGCATGGATCATAGCCCAGGAAGAAGGCTTTATTGTTGTGAACAAGCCGGCGGGTCTTCTTTCAGAGCCTGCCAGGTGGACCAAAACTATATCCTTGCTCGATTTGGCCATAAAGCGTTTTGGGCCTCTTAACCTTTTTCACCGTCTGGACCGGGATACTTCGGGTGTTTTGATCTTGACCCGTGGCGGGCTTATCAACCATTATCTTGATAGTGTCTTTAAGGAGGGGATGGTGATAAAAGAATATCTTGCCGTTGTATCCTGTCCAAATCAGCTTGCTTTGCAGGGATTGATCAGCAACAGGATAGGTACCCATCCCAGGAGGCATGACATGATGGTTGTGGTTGAACATGGAGGCAAGCCTGCCATAACCCGTTATGAGATTATAGGAGAATCAGAAGGCAGGCAATGGGTAAGGCTTTTCCCTGAGACAGGCAGGACGCATCAGCTTCGTTTACACATGGCCTTCCTTGGGTCTCCGATTTTGGGCGACAGGCTCTATGGTCATGGGCGAACTGACATCTTACGTCTGATGCTTCATGCATATAAAATAACCCTTCCGGAACAGGAGGGTTTTCCTTCAAGGATATACACCGCGCCTTTGCCGGAGGATTTTTTAGTGATGTAAGTGATGTAGGAAGGGGGTATTGTTTATGTCAAGATTCTTTAAAAAAGTCTCCGAAAAATCCGGCCTGTCTCCGGGTTCTTTGGTTTCCATTGGCGATAAGAAAATGGAAAAGGTCAGGATGACAATCCTGGACTATGACGAAAAAAGCATGTCGGAAAAAGAGATAAAAACCTTTGATGAATGCCTCCCTTTCATAAAAACCCCAAGCATTACATGGATAAATATAGACGGCCTTCATGATATCGATATCATTCAAAGGATCGGGGAAATCTTTAATATACACCCCCTTGTTTTGGAGGATATAGTTAACACAGGCCAGCGTCCAAAATATGAAGACCATGAGAATTATCTTTTTATCGTTTTAAAAATGCTTCAACTGGAAGAAAAAGAGGAAAAGATTAGGACCGAGCAGGTCAGTTTAATCTTAGGCCCAAATTTTGTTATCTCTTTTCAGGAAGAAGAGGGCGACGTCTTTAATCCGGTAAGGGAGAGGATTAAAAATTACAAAGGGAAGATACGGAAAATGGGCGCGGATTATCTGGCATACGCATTGTTGGATGCCATCATTGACAATTATTTTGTCATACTTGAAAAATTTGATGAAAAGATAGAAATTATAGAAGATGAACTGCTGGATAATCCCTCGCCCAAGACCTTGCAGATCATCCATAATCTAAAGAGAGAGACCATATTCTTGAGAAAATCCGTGTGGCCATTGAGAGAAGTGATCGCCTCGCTGGAAAGAAGGGAATCGAAGCTTATCAAGGAGACAACTGTCCCGTATTTAAGGGACCTCTATGACCATACAATACGCGTTATAGAAGGCGTCGAAACAGTCAGGGACCTGATTTCAGGCGTGTTGGATATCTACCTGTCAAGCGTCAGCAATAAGATGAATAATGTAATGAAGGTATTGACAATAATCGCAACGATATTTATCCCGCTGACCTTTATTGCCGGCATTTATGGGATGAATTTCAGGTTTATGCCCGAACTCGAATGGAGATGGAGCTACCCTTCTGTGTGGGTATTGATGATCGCCGTGTTTGTCTCTATGCTTTTATATTTCAGAAGGAAAGGCTGGATATAATCCATTCGCCCCGAAAATAGATGATGTTTTCATCCTTTGTGGCGCAGCAAAGCGGAATGAGGATTTGCCTGATAATAATTATGAATATTTGCCTTTTATGAACATATCTGAAACACTTCGATATCTTATAGGCATATCGCTGCTTCTGATGTGCTCCTTTTTTTTCTCCGGCTC
>JAFGSM010000205.1 GCA_016934595.1 bacterium
ATCTTATATCCTTTTATCCTCGCAATCACTTCCGTCGTTTCAGTCTTGTAGGATGCGGGGAGACCACAAGCGACAAGAACGATATCCTGTGTGAGTGTCCTATTTATATAATCAATAAATGGTTCTCTCATGACAAATAAACTTTACCTCCACCATAATTGGTTCCTAATAATCACCTGAAACTTCACAACCTTAAGGAATATATTTCCGTGCAAGAAGGAAATACCTTTTGGCATTCATAAAGGCTTCCTCTTGCTTCCCAGGGCCTATATTCTTGTCCTCGGTTAAAAGACTGTTTATTTTTCCTCTTACATAGGCCCGGTAGACTTTATAGAATGTCAATAAAGAAGCAACTCCCTTTTCCCGGGCTGACTCCCTGTAATGATTCCATAACATATCGGCGATATCTTTACCATTGCTGTATTCCAGATCCATTATTAGGAATGCGATATCCGCCAGGGTATCTGTATAACGGAATCGATCATTAAATTCAACACAATCAATAATCGCTATGGGATCTGTCAGATAAATATTTGCCATATGAAGGTCACCGTGACAGTCTCTAATTTTTTTTGATTCGATTCGGTCAAAAAAAAGATGTCTTTTTTCTTTGTAGAAATTATCAGTCCATTCCTTTATAGTTTGATAATCAGCTTTTTCGATAGTATTGCCGATATATGTTTTCATTGCCTCAAAATTTTCATCGGTACTTATTTTTACTATATCCGGTGTCCCGAAACGATCTATTTCAGAAGAATATCTTGCATTCTGATGAAAGTCCGATATTACGGCGGCAATTTCAATAACGCTACTTTTTTTTATTTCTTTCTTTTCAAAACATGATTTCATAAGCATCTCTTCGGGCAGACGTTTCATCCTAACTGCGTATTCAACAACTTCTCCCCTGCCCTTCCCTATCCTGTGATAATCTCCATCAAACAAGACTGGTATAACATCCAGATAGATATCCTTTGAGCATCTTTGATTCAGATCAACCTCCTGATGGCAAAAATATTCCCTTTTCTGAATTGTGGAATAGTCCACAAAACCAAAATTCACTGGTTTTTTCACCTTATAAACAAGATGATCCGTTAAAAAAATAAATGATATATGAGTTTGAATTAGGGATATTCCATCGGTTTTATCCGGATAAGCTTCCGGATTTAGAAGATCATTAATGATATCTCCCATTTGGATCTCCTTCTAATGATTCCTCATCCGAAAAGGCCTGTTTCCTGGATGAGTGCTATTTAGGGCTGGGCAAATTGTCTTATAATTTCTGTGGGGATATCAACAGATCCAATAAGAACCGGCTGTTGGTGACAATCCGAACCGCCAGTCACCATCAGGCCCATTTGTCGAGCGAAGTTGAGATATGACAGGATAGATTTATCGTCATGCTCGGAATGCCAGCATTCGATCCCGTCTATATAGGACATCATAGTTTCTCTGATTATTGCCTGCTGTTTTTCAAGATCCTGAGAATATTTAATTAGTGATGTTCCTCTGGGGTGATTTGGATGAGCCAGTATCAGTTTTCCCCCGGCATTTTTTATCAATGCCGATGCCTCGGGCAAAGACAGGGGCATCTTCGGAACATTGCATTTTATCAGAAAGCGGTCAAAGGCCTCTTTTCTGGTTTTTGTAATCTCCTTTTTTACTAGATAATCGGCTATATGTGGCCTGCCAAAGGCACCATCAACGGAGTCCTCTATTGCAAGAAGGTCATTTTCATCCAATACATCAATATCCTCTCTGGACAATTCCCGGTTGATATTTTCAAGGATCAATTTAGCCCTTTTCTCACGGTACTCTCTTAACCCCTTTAGTTTTTTTATAAGTGGTTTATTATTAATATCATACTGATAGGCCAGGAAATCCAGAGAAATTGGTTTTAAATCGGGATATGCCTCATGAGAAAAAGATACACTTAATTCAAGTCCATAAAGATACTGAATGTCGTATTCATCTGCCAGGGCCTTGGCCTCCTCCTGAGAATCGATGGAATCGTGATCGGTAATGGAGATGATGCCGACATCTCTCTTTCGGGCCTCCTGATAGATTTCTCCAACGTTCATTTTCCCATCAGAATATTTTGAATGGATATGCAGATCTATCTTCATATATCGTACTAACAGCCAATGGAAAACAATGATTTAGGGGTATAACGAGGGGATCCATACCTGGTTATACCCCTGAAACAAGATCATTAAAATTCTTTTTCCCTATGTATTATATTTT
The DNA here is from genome assembly GCA_016934595.1 of bacterium. GTDB lineage: Bacteria > SZUA-182 > SZUA-182 > DTGQ01 > JAFGSM01 > JAFGSM01. The sequence continues at coordinate 2,242 of JAFGSM010000205.1, forward strand.
ACTTCCGCTTGGTATTGATAATAGTATTTGAATACTCTCTTAATATAATTATGTGTGGTTTTGTAAGGAGGGATTCCCTGATATTTTCTGACATTTGTGCTCCCGGCATTATATGCGGCAAGAGCAAGGTTTAGATCCCCTTCATACTTGTTCAATAAACCTTTGAAATACCTTACACCTGCGTTGATGTTATGTTCAGGGTCGAATAGATCCTTTACGCCAAGGGAATAAGCTGTTGCCGGCATTAACTGCATAAGCCCTACCGCGCCTTTTTCAGATATAGCCGCTGGATCATAACCGGATTCAGCCATAATAATAGCCTTGATGAGAGCCGGATCCACATCATGTTTTTCTGCAGCGTCGGTGATAATCGATTGATATAAATTCTCATTCCCTAATGGTTGCTTGTTTCCGGAGCCTTGTTTTTCCAAGACTTGTTTTTCAGATACCTGTGATGACTTGATGTTTGTAATTTCAAATTTATAAGTTCGCTGTTCCATTTGGCCAGTATTTATCTCCCCATGGTAAATCTTCTTCCCTGAAAAAAAAATAAGAACAAAAACCGATGCAAATATCATCACTCCGCAGGCTATAAAGCCCACAGGATTTTTTAATGGTGAATCACAATACACTTTTAACCTCCTCAAAAAAAATCTTCGTACACTTTCATATATCCGGATATTTGTCAAGGTTTTCTTATTGTAATTTCGAGCTGTACTGATCGTTATAATGTTAAGATATTGACTTTATGAAAGGATTGACCTATTGGAGAATAATGGAAATTTTGGAGGTAAATTCCCATGATTAAATATGTTAAAGAAGCGACCGATTTTCTATTGTCAAGGATAGCCAGTCACTTAGAGATAGGGGTTATAACCGGGACAGGACTTGGAGGCTTGACCGACAGGATGGAAAGAGGCATCCAAATTCCCTACGAGGATATCCCGCATTTCCCGATTTCAACCATCGAGGGTCATAGAGGCACACTTGTCTCAGGTACACTTGCAGGCAGATTTGTCTTAGCCATGGAAGGACGTTTTCATCTCTATGAGGGTTACAGTCTCCAGGAAGTGACGATTCCAATTAGGATCATGTCCAAACTCGGCATTAAGTACCTGTTTATTTCAAGCGCGGCCGGGGGTTTAAACTTCCATTTTAATCAGGGAGATCTCATGATTGTGACCGATCATATGAATTTCACGGGCAGTAATCCGTTGATCGGCCCAAATATTGATGAATTTGGCCCCCGTTTTCCAGATATGTCAAAAATCTATGATTCAGCATTGATAAAACTGGCAAAACAACAATCATTGAAATTAGGTATTGACCTGAAACAGGGGGTCTATGCGGGAGTGATGGGCCCCAGCCTGGAAACACCTGCAGAAACGAGGTTTCTGAGGATGATCGGGGCTGATGCTGTTGGTATGTCCACGGTGCCTGAAGTGATTGTGGGCGCACATTGTGGTCTCAGGATAGCCGTGATCGTTGTCATAACAAACATAAATATGCCTGATTGTATGAAAGAGACATCAATTGAAGAGGTTATTTCCACAGCGAATTCAGCCAGCCCTGTATTGGCAGACCTGTGGGAAAATATAATCAATGCCTTGCCCGAATGATTATTCGCATTTAATGCCGATCTGTGCAGGGGAGAAACCCTATGTATAATGCAGATATATTAATAAAGAACGGAATAGTATTGACCATGGACACAGACAACAGGGTGATTGAGACTGGTTCGGTGGCAATAAAGGGAGATAGTATAATACATATTGGAGATAGTTTAAAAAAATTCAAATCAAACACGGTTATAGACGCAGCAGGCGGCATCATACTGCCCGGTTTAATCAACGGTCATACACATGCCGCAATGACCCTTCTAAGAGGGTTGGCTGATGATCTCCCTCTGATGGAGTGGCTGAATAATTATATTTTTCCTACCGAGAGCAGGTTTAACCCAGATTTTGTATACACAGGCACCCTGCTGGCATGTGCCGAGATGATCATGTCCGGAACGACCTCTTTCTGTGATATGTATCTCTTTGAAGGAGATGCTGCTAGGGCTGCAAAGGCCGCGGGCATGCGCTGCCTGCTTGGTGAAGTGCTTTATGATTTTGACTCCCCAAATTATGGGCCTGTCGAAAATGGCCTAAAATACACTGAATCACTAATTGAAAAGTGGAAAGGTGATCCGCTCGTTTCAATTGCAGTCGAACCTCATGCACCCTATACATGCAGTCCTCATCTCCTATCCGCTGCAAATGAACTGGCACAGGAAAAAAATGTTCCCATGATAATGCACCTGGCCGAAACAGAGAACGAGTTGCTTGAGATAAAGAAAAAATATGGTAAAGGGATTCTTGAGCATCTGTCTTCTCTTGACATTCTGGGGCCTAATCTTATCGCAGATCATTGCGTCCACTTAGATGGCAAAGATCTGGATTTACTGTCTGAGAAAGGAGTTAGGATTATCCATAACCCTGAGAGTAACATGAAGCTTGCTTCAGGCATAGCCCCGGTTCCTGATATGCTTCACAGGGGTATAAAAGTCGGTCTCGGAACGGATGGATGTGCCTCAAATAATGATCTGGATCTTTTCTCGGAAATGGATTCGGCGGCGAAACTTCACAAAGTAGACAGGATGGATACCACTGTTTTGAATGCCTTGAGCGTTCTACGCATGGCCACTATTGAGGGGGCAAAAGCCCTTGGGATTGACAGCATCACCGGCTCGCTTGAAAAAGGCAAGAAGGCGGATATCATCATACTGGATATTAATAAACCCCACCTGGTGCCTATGTACAACCCTTATTCTCATATAGTCTATTCAGCGAGAGGGTCGGATGTCAGCCATACAATCATTAATGGTAAAGTAGTTATGTCGGACAGAAAGCTTTTGGTAATGGATGTCGATGAAGTTATGGCTAAAAGCAGAAGCCGGTCCAGGGAGATTATTGGATTTCTCCTCTCTTAGAACAGACCTCCTTGATCTGAATCAGGCAATCAAGTGGAAGTTGTATTTCTCCAGAAAAGATTCGAATCTTTCTTCATTCACAAAGGATGTTTATTTTTTATTCATAACTGTTCCGGAACAGGTTTAACCCGTCTATTTCGATTAATGGAGAAAGGGGATGAATCAAGAAAAAGGGAATAAAAAGTATATTGCATTGGGTAGCAGGATGAAAGGAGTATCCGAGGTACTCACTCTCGGAGTAAAGGCAAATTTTTTTGATTATTCTCTTCATGAAAGGATGCTTATACTAAATTCCGAGATAATTTTATTTCCGACTCTGAATTATGCGCAATTCCTGACTACAATTGGAAAAAAGATCTTTCCCAGTCTGGAGACGTATATCTATGCGGATGAAAAAATAAAACAGACAACTTTATTTAATATGCTCGGTATCCCTCATCCAAGGACAAGAGTGTACTACCATCTTCATCATGTTAATATATTAAATGACTTTCATTTCCCCTTTGTCGCAAAACTCCCCAGACGTTCATCACAAGGCAGGGGTATTTTCAAAATAACGAATCCCGGGGAACTGGAGAGCTATTTAAAGCTTACAAATATTGCCTATATACAAGAATTTATCCCTCATAAAAGAGACCTGAGGGTAATCCTTGTGAACCACAGGCCAATCCTTGCATATTGGCGAAACAGCCCCAAGAAAACATTCAAAACCAATATCTACCAGGGAGGCGCGATCGATTTTGAAGACATTCCGGAGGAAGGGCTTTCTTTGGCGATTGAATTTTCAAAAAAATGTAAGTTTAACGATGTGGGTCTTGACATGATGAATGTCAACGGGAACTGGTATCTTATCGAGGCAAATATGAAGTATGGTCGTAAGGCA
>JAFGSM010000206.1 GCA_016934595.1 bacterium
CCAAAGGTCGGATGTCCTGGATGTAATAATTATACCATGGAGTATGTTGAAAAAGATTGAAAGTCCGCCCGAAGGGCGCTAATTTAAGATTTTGCCGGTTTACGGATATTGCGTTTTTTAAAAATGATAAAGAGAATGAATTGAAATAGATGAGTTCAGCTTTTAGTTCTTAATGAATCAAAATCTGAAACAAGGTGAAGTATTGAAACAGTGTGAGGTATAGAATGTCATGTGGTTTAAAATCAGCAAGGATATCAAATAATTGCTATCAAGGGGATAACGTGGATGATATAGAAACTTACTGATTTTGGCTCAGTTATATTAAAGAGCTGTTTTATATAACTATAAAATCCATTAATTTAATCATTAACTGATGGTCTATGCCTCCGACATTGTCGGTAGTGGTGTGTGGGGGCGGAGGCCTCATAACTTTAGGTTATGGCGATCAATCCATATAAATGGTTAATGTCCTTTCTGAAATCTATATCGATAGCCATGTAACTGCTCAATATGTTCTCAATATGTTATAATAAAATAGGCTTCTAAATGGCGATGAGTTATTATTTCCACAGGATATTGAACAATTACATAACCATATATGATTACGGCATATTTTAATTTTTATTGTAATGATTATCATCAAGATGTATTGACATACTTATAAAGAATATTATAGCCAGATCATCTCTTTTTGTCAAGATTAAATCGATATAATTTTTTTTGGGGAAAACCGGTCTTTTTTACATCTATTTTTATATGTCAAATAAAAGCGTGCCAATAAATAAAATAACGTCTCCTTTGATATCGTCCGGAGTGCCCAGGAAAAGGCTTTTCGACAAGCTTGACCATAGCAGGGATAAACCGGCCGTATGGATCCATGCCCCTGCCGGCTATGGAAAGACAACCCTGGCAGCGGACTATCTCAGCTTTTGCAAACATCCGTATCTGTGGTATCAACTGGACGAAGGGGACGGGGATATAGCCACCTTTTTCTACTACATGAGCCTTGCAGTCAAAAGTGCGGTCAAGTGTAAAAGAAAGCCACTGCCCCTTTTTGCCCCTGAATATCGGCTGGGTGTCAAAACCTTTGCCAGGCGGTATTTTGAGAGCCTTTACAGCCGGCTTAAGCCACCCTTTATCATTGTCTTTGATGATTACCATCAAGTGCCGATCTCCTCCCTTTTTCATGAAATCATACAGGAAGGGATATCGGTCATTCAGCCTGGTGTGAGGGCGTTTTTCATAAGCAGGCATTCGCCTCCTCCTTCCTTTGCGAGATTGCAATCACAGCAGGCCATGCAGATGATTAATCAGGAGGATATCCGTTTTTCCCTTGAAGAATCAGGGGAAATAGCAAAACGTTATGCACAGGGAGAACCCTCCTCCAAACAGGTCGAGGATCTCCACTCTCTTACCCAGGGGTGGATCTCAGGCATGCTTCTTTTTCTGAACAGCATAAAATCCTGGGATATCGGGGTTGCAAGCCTCGCCCATTATACCCCACAGGAAATATTCGATTATTTTGCCTCTGAGACATTAAGAAATATAGACGAGGATACGCGCGCCTTTTTGCTTAAGACATCTTTCCTGCCGCAAATGAGCCCTCTCATGGCTGAAAGTATGACAGGGGATAAGAGGGCTGACAGGCTCCTTGCCAGGCTCAATAATCAAAATTATTTTCTTGAAAAGCGCCTTCTCGGTCCTGATCTTTATTACAAGTATCACCCCCTGTTCAGGGAATTCCTCCTTAACATGGCCCATGATAATCTGACGGCAAGTCAGATAGATGAACTGCGGCAAAAAGCGGCCACCCTCATGGACGCCTCAGGTCAGATTGAAGATGCTTTTCAGATTTACAGCGGCCTTCAGGCATTCGATAAAATGGCCGGTCTGATCCTAAAACATGCCCCCTTCTTGATTTGCCATGGGAGAAACAGCGCCCTTGAAGGCTGGTTTTCCATGCTTCCGCCTGAAATGGGGGATAAAACCCCCTGGCTTCTATATTGGAGGGGCGTATGCCTGCAATTCTTTGATATTAACAGGAGCCGGGTATATCTTGAAAGGGGGTATGACTGCTTTAAAGCCAGGGAAGACATTACAGGCATGCTCTTTTGTCTTTCCACCCTTATGGAGACATATTTGTTTGAGCGCGGAAGGCTGTCGCCCCTGACAGGATGTATGAGGAAGATGGAGTCTCTGCTTTCCCTGCATCCGGAATTGCCGACACAGGAAATCCGGATGCAGGTCACCTTCAGCATGGGCCTGGCCACCCTCCTTTATCAGCCTACACACCCTGCATGCCATGACTGGGAAAAAAGGATCAACGATCTCATCAACAGCATGGATAGGCCGTCTCAATTGATGCCTGTATTTTATTTTATTCTTTACTGTATGAGGATAGCGGCTTATTCCAGGGCAGGCGTGTTGATTGACAGATTCAGGCCAGACAGGGATCTTTACGAAGATTCGCCCTCAACAGCGATAATTTGGCATTGCATCCATGCCTTATATTCATGCTTTGTCGCCGGGGATTACAATGCATGCCAGAATGCAACCCGTATGAGCCGTCAGACAGCAGATCGTACAGGCGTGCACCTCTGGGATTCCATTATTCTGGAGCAAACCGTCTATGGGGCGCTCACCTTCGGGGATCTTGCAACGGCCAGAAAATGTTTTGAGAAGATGTCTTTGATCGTCAGCCGGATGAGCATGTATGATGCATCGCAATACTATTACCTGCTTGCATGGGAAGCCTGGCTCATGGATGACCTTCCCCTTGCAGTTGAACATGCACAGAAGGCAATGGATCTGATTCTGGCAGTAGGCGAGCCCTTTATGACGACCATTACCCGTATAGCCTTGGCATGTGTGCTTTTTGAGTCCGGTCGACAGATAGAAGCCTCCAATCAAATTGCCAGGGCGATCAAAATGTGCCGGCAATTAAGGATTCCCCTCCATGAGTTTAAATGCCATCTTGCCAGATCCCACTTTGCCTTTGCCCTTGATAAGGAATCTCAAGGGTTGAGGCATTTAAGGCATGCCTTTGCTCTGGGAAGGGAAAATGGTTTTGTCCTTTTTGAGTTTTGGCACCCTAAAATTATGACCAGGCTATGCTCCAAGGCGCTGGATGCCGGGATCGAGACGGATTATGTTCAAAGCATCATCCGCAAATTACACATCATTCCTAATCCCTCTCCTGTAGCCTGTGAAAGGTGGCCCTGGCTTTTAAAGATATTCACACTGGGCAGATTTTCCTTGATAAAGGAGGGAAAACCCATCGCATTTCCCGTCAAGGCCCGGAAAAGACCCCTCGAAATGCTTAAAGTCCTCATAGCGCTGGGCGGTAGAAATATCAGTGAAGAGCATATCACCAAAATTCTTTGGCCGGATGCAGACGGGGACATGGCGCATCAGTCCTTTGAAACCAACCTTCACCGCCTGAGAGGATTATTAGGACACGAGAAAGCGCTCACCTTCAGGGAGGGGAAACTTTCCCTTGATGACAGGTTTTGCTGGGTGGATGTCTGGGCTTATGAGCGCCTATTAGGAGAGGCTGAAAAGGGGCGCAGACAAGGGAAGATACAAAGGCACGCACATCTCCTGGAGCAGGCGATAGCATTATATAATGGCCCTTTTCTTGGCGGTGAGGATGAAAGAATTTGGGTAATAGCGAGGCAGAACAAGCTAAGAGACAAGTTCACAGGGGCTATAGAGGACCTCGGCCTTTATTATGAGGAAATGATGCAGCATCAAAATGCAGTTAAGACTTACCGGAAGGGGATAGATGTTGACGACCTGGCCGAGGAGATATATCAAAGGCAAATACGCTGTTTGCTTAGCCTCGGCCGTCATGCGGAGGCCCTTAAAATGTTCCGGCAATTGAAAAACAGGCTGTCAGAGTCCCTTGGGGTGCCCCCTTCTCCCAGGACAGTGGAACTTCTTCAACCATTTTTGAAGACCCGCTAAAAGCTGCAGGAAATAACCCCCCCAAAGAGATTAAAAATCTGTAAGCTATCTGTAAGCTGCCCCCTTGTATACTATATTCATATGCTTTTTCCTTTGGCCATTGAAGGAGGTGATGAATATATGGATTTATAAAAACAAGTTTGTGTGTCCTTTTTATAACTTCATTTAAAAGAGGATGGGAGGAAGTAAATGAGACGTAATATGTTGCTCTTAATGGGCATAGTGATTCTATTTTCAGCCATCACGATGATTGCTATTTACCCGGCAGGTGCAGCTACCTATCAAAAACCTGCCAATGATATTATGGACATTGGCCCTAAAATGCGAACCATGAAGCCTGTCAAGGATCGAATCGCCGGCCCTATGGCAAATGATATGATGTCCGGTATGAATTTTACAAAAAACACGCTTTCTATTTCTCAAACCACTGAGCCTGTTTATAAGTTATGGTTTGGCCTTGACGACTACTGCGGATATTTCTATTTCAAATGGTATGAGCTGAGGGCGGTAGGGACAAACTGTGAGATATGGGTGGCTCTTGACATGGGCTGGACAACACCTCCAGTGATATGCCAGGAGCAGTCAACCGATCCTTTTGCAAGGGAACTGCCGGTGATCACTGATGAACAGGTGGCATATCTCCTAAATGAGTTCGACAACAACATCTATCCAACAGATACGGAATATTTCGGCGCTCCTGACCCCCATGATGGCACAAATTCACTGCTGGTTGCCTGGGGCCATGTCCCGCCGGATTATTACGACGGCGACAAAATTGTGCTCCTGGTGGACAATGTAAGGGACAGGAAGTGGTATGACAACGATTACCCCTGGTACATCGCAGGATTCTTTAGCCTTGCTTATGAAGCCTATTTCGACCGAAACATAATAACCATCGATGCCTATGACTGGGCAAACCGTATGGGCCCTGACGCGGAGCAGCCGTTCGTCTATGAGGGGATCACCGCTCACGAATTCCAGCATCTTCTTCATTGTGACAGGGATGTGAATGAAGTGGTATGGGTGCATGAAGGGTGTGCGGATCTGGCCTCATACCTTTGCGGTTATGGTATTATGAACAACCGCCATGTGGCCCAGTTCGCGGAACACCCTGAGAATTCCCTTGTAGTATGGGGGGATCAGGGGGACCTTGAGCTTTTGTCCGACTATGGCAATGTCTATCTCTTTTTGCTTAACCTGTATGAACAATTCGGGGGTCCTTTCATCAAGGCCCTGGTTCTCAATCAAGAGGTTGGAATCAGCGGGGTTGATTCCACGTTAAGCGCATCCGGTTGCGAGGAAACCTTCGCTGATGTCTATCATAAGTTCGCTGTGAGCCTGGTGACCGATCCTGGGCACAAAGGAGGCGGGGCTTTTGCCTTCAAGGGTTTAGATTTTGACATATCGCTTGACACCCCTGAGGCGTATGCCACTCCAGGCGCCCCTCCGTGGGGGACTGACTTTATCAAGATAGAGAATCCAAAAAATATAGCAGGCCTGTCTTTTGACGGGATTGACTTTTATAGCCATGGCACCAACTGGTCTGCAATTAGCCTGCCGTTTTCGGATGGGAAATTCCTCTGGTCAGGCATGGGAGACCTCCTCGACAACTGGCTCATCATTCCGCTTGACCTTACCGGGCTAAGTCCAATGAGCACAGCCACTCTTACACTTAATCATTACTTTGGGATGGAGGAATACTGGGACTTTGGCTTTGTTCAGGTTTCTACCGATGGGGGTCACACATGGACAAGCCTTTGTGATAATGAAGGTTTAATGACCTACGTAACCGATCCGGGCGCTCACCCGACGGTAAAGGCAAACGTGCCTGGGTTCACAGGCTCAAGCGGGTGGTTCATAGATTCCACTTTTGACCTGACACCTTACAGAGGCCAAAACATTTATCTTGCCTTCCGTTATGTCACTGACTGGCTCTATTCTTACGACGGATGGATCATAGACGATATCCTCGTAACGGGCGGAGAAACCGCCATCTTTCACAGCGACGGTTCATCAACAGAAGGGTTCAAGGATATCACCGAGATTCTGCCCATAAATTGCGATTTTACAGTCACACTGATCGGGGCATCGGAAAAGAAGGACGGTACTAAATTTAAGGTTTTGCCATTGAATCTTGACAGGGCAACTGAAGAAGGCAGCATAGGCAATATGGCCAAAGCCTTTTCGGATTCGGACTATATGGTAATGCTGGTCACATTTGATGCGCCTGAGAATTTCACTGAATATGCAGGCTACTCCTATGAGATTGTTTATAAAATGCCGTAAGCAAGCAGGGCAATATTATTAAGCAATTCAAGGGAAAATTGTACGTTTTGTAATAGTTCACCTATCTTTTTTGCGGATTCAAGAATAAGGGATTTGCCACAAAAGGCACATAATTCACAAGGTTAACCCTTGTCACATTTTTTGTGCTTTTTGTGGCAATCTCTCTGTTTTTTGGGCATGGTGAACAGTTACAGCAGGGCAATATTAAGCAATTCAAGGGAAAATTGTATCAGAATGGATCCCTGGTTTAAACAGGGAAGGATGAGTTAAATGATTATATGGGTTAGGTGATTATATTTTGTAAAAAAAAGGTAAAAAACAACCTTTTTTACGTCTATTATAACAAGCAAAAATTCCGGGAGCCCTTATAATGCATTAACATTTTTTTTATTATGGCCTTTAGGTGAAGTATTTTCAATAATATTTTGATGTTTTACTTTTGGGCTCCCTGTTTAAAATAAGAAAGGGGGTGTCAAATCATGAAACCCATATTTAAAACATTAATCATTTTGATCATTTTGGTCATGGTTATCCCTGCCCGTGCGGCTGCGGATGGCTGGTGGCCACCGCCTATTCCGCCTATCATAGGCGGTCCCTGGAGTCTTATATATTCACCATATCAGAAGGCAGTTATCATATGGGATACAAACACCAAGGTTGAGACCATGATCTTGTCCACTACTGCCAAGACCGACAACATAGCCAACCTGTGCTGGATTGTCCCTTTAAAAAGCAGCACTGTGCCTGTGGTTGAGGAATGCGATTTTGACATATTCTGGGACATTGCCCGTATCTTTGCCCCTACAATATATTGGCTTAGTCCTCTGTATGATTCATACGGGGCGGCTCAACCATCCTCATCATCCGGGGTTCAAGTAGTCAACTTTGTGGAGCTTGATATCTACGATATTTATATCTTATATGCTACTGACAACAGCGAATTGGTGACATGGCTGGAAGCAAACGGGTTTGAAGTTCCGGAAAACGCAGAGGCGGTTTTCCAAAAATACACCCAGGATGGGTGCTATTTTGCAGCAAACAAAATAGATCTCGCTAATCAATATATCAGTGAGATAACAGCCCTTCAGGAACATGCCTCCGGTCTTTATCAGGAGTTCATGAATAAAACCATAACAGGCACCCAGCTTATCATCCAAATATCAACCAACATAGATCAGGATGTGGATGGCAATGTGCCTTACAGTCAATCTATTGCCCAGTATTTTATAAGCGAGGGCGATTACGGGGAATATTCCCAGATATATTCTGCTGTGAATCAGAGGCTTTCAGGGTTGACAAATGCTGTCGCGGATTTGAGAAAAGGGGTAGGCACGCCCCTGAAGTTTGAATTCACTCCCTCAGGGGGGAGGGCAACCTATCCCCTGATTCTTACATCTTTAGCGCCTGAAGATACACATATAGAGGTGTTTGTCATAGCCCCTTATAAGGTCTATGATTCAAGCGGGGTTTTAAAACATGAAAATGTAAGCTCCAACTTTCCAATATTCGGGATACCCGGATTTAGCGGGATGCTTTCATGGGAGGGTTCATTCACCCCGAGTTATAATTACTATAACGTTTCACCAAAGGTCTTTGTTGAACTGTCCAGCAGCCTGAAAGATAAGATAAAAACAGATTATGGGATTACATTACAGGGGGGAACTTTATGGATTACCAGGCTTTTATACAAGGGTAAAACGGAGGATTTGACTAAGGACGCCTTTTTTGAGGAATATAGAGAATCTCAATCCACTGCTACATTAGCAACCTGCTATAATTGCCCGACATCGAATATTTGTCTCACTTATGGCACATGCCCGACGACAGGGATATGCACGACCTCAGGCGCTTGCACTACTTCCGGTTTTTGCACGACATCCGGTTTATGTACAACCGCTGGAGCATGTCCCACATTTGGCTTTTGTCCGACATCAGGCTTTTGCACGACCTCAGGCGCATGCACTACATCTGGTTTTTGTCTCACTTATGGCACATGCCCCACGACAGGGATATGTACGACCTCAGGCGCATGCACCACATCGGGTTTTTGCCAGACATCGGGCGCATGTTCAACATCCGGCCTGTGCACCACTTCCGGTTTTTGCACTACATCCGGCCTGTGCACGACCGCGGGAGCATGTCCCACATTTGGCTTCTGTACGACGACATCAGGTTTTTGCACGACATCAGGTTTCTGCACGACCTCTGGTGCTTGCACGACATCTGGTTTTTGTCTCACTTATGGCACATGCCCCACGACAGGTATTTGCACTACATCCGGATTTTGCCGCACATCCGGTATCTGTCCGACCTCTGTCTTATGCGCCACTTCATTTATTTGCCTTACCCCTGGCATATCATCAGGCATATATGGCTCTTCTACTTCAGGCGTAGGGTGCCTTTGGGATTTGGGAATCACCGGTAGTTACAGGTCCCCTGTTTATAAATCTTTGCCGGTGCCGGAAGCGCCTCCGGCCTTTTAAGCGGGTTAGCACAAATGTATTGTTTAAGGATTGTGTTTATATTTTTCGGACCATCGACATATAGATTTACAGATAAATAATTACAAAAAATCTTCTTGCATTAATCAGAAATTACAAAAGGTTATAGAGCAAAGATTGTGTAATTTAATTTCTGAAAATCTATAGAAAGGAGGTCAACCTATTCGGGTGATAAGATTTTTGGTTAAAACTCATTTTATTAATTTCTACAATCGTAACTGCTCAATATCCCGTTGAAATAATAACGCATTGTTATTTAGAAACCTATTTTCCAATAACATATTGAGCGGTTGCCTGCAATCGTATGTTTTAAGGTTGAATTCAGAATGCTTTTCTTGGTTTAACCAGGAAAGGAGGAAAGGTTATGAGAGGGAAAATAAAGTTTTATTTATCATTGAGTTTAATAATTTGTTTAACAATCGCATGCTTTTTTGTCTGTGCTTTTTCGGTACAAGATGTCTATGGTATGTATGGTATGGTATACAGCCCTGGAGAAGCTTATTATGGAAATTATTATTCCACATTCAGCGGGACGAATATGGCAGGGATTAATACCTGGGGGATAACAAATGCAGCGAATAATTACGGATTGCCAGGAGGCAACCTTTTTAGTAGTTATGATTGGTTGGAGAAGTACCCACCCACTTCTCCATATCCATACCCAGATTTTGTACATTTTTCCCCTCCGAGCGTCCCAACAGTATATAACTATAGTCCGATGGATTTGATGAAGATGTGGAATCAGATTCCTGATATTATCGGGCTTCAAAATATTAAATTTGGGCCGGAAAGACTAATCACGCCAAGAAGCCTGGAAAATCCCAGGATGCCAATGCCTATTGTGATTCCTGATAACGCATGGCCTGGGGTGTACGGGATTATGCCTGTGGGATTGAGGAATGAATGGATTATCCAAAACTACGGGTTATAGTATGAAGGGGTCGGACTTTGGTTAATGGGCCGGTGCGATTTTCACAGGGTACGATTGGTGATCGTAAAATATCCGCTGCGCCCTCCAAAGTAAGTTAATATTGGTACAATATTGATGGTCTCGTAAAAAACCGATTTCACCTTATTTTGTCATTCCGTGCTTGATACGGAATCCAGTGTTTTCAAGTAATTCTGGACCCTGCCTTCGCCGGAGTGACTGATTTGACGACTTTTTTACGGGGCCATCAATATTAGAATGAAAAGGTTTCCGGCCAGTTATAAGAGACTAATCAGCCAATTCCAGTGATATTATCTGACATGATCCGCTTTATAACGCAACGAAGGATGAAAACAATCTTTTATATTTATCGCATAGGAATTTTCATTTTTTCTATGCGGATTTTCAGCCAGGTTTAACAAAGTCCGCCCGAAGGGCGCTAATTTAACAAGGGAAAAAGTAACCGTTCACCGTGAGCCGAGTAAATTACGTTAACACGGGATTTTACCACGGAAGTACACGGAATATCACGGAAAAATGATTGTCCAGTGCAATTCAGTGAAAATCCGTGGTGAACTTTTACCCCACCCCTACTAATGCCTCTTTCTTTTTCTGTCTCTTTTCACCCTTTCCTTGTCTGCCTTTAATCTTAGCCGCCTCCTTTTTTATCATGGGTACCCCTTTGCCATCAAAACTAACCACCGTTAACTCTTCCTGCTTGCTTGATGTTTGCGCGGTATCTCGCGAATCATAATAATTCTCATAGCTGTTCGAACTTTCTTTTGAGATCGTCTCTGCTGCTGAAACAGAAAGGGTTATATTAAGAAACTTCTTTAAAAACATAACCCCTTCTGCATATGCCCCTTTTATATCCAATAACGTAACCATCTCTGATAAAAAATATGAAAAACAATGATTTGGTAAATTCAAAAAAATATCTAATTGAGCAAAACTCTCAGAACCCCTGTGATAAAGATACCGTATAACCCTAAGCTTGCCCAAAATCGAATAATATGTCCTTCCGCTTACTCTGCCCCGCTTGGCTATGCCTTTTGCTGTCTTTATCCTTTCTCCATAATCGCCTTGATTTTGTTTTATAAAAAATACGTTCAGTAAAAAAAGCCCCGGTTCCATAAGTCTCTTAAATATAAGCGCCTCTACTTTATGGGCTTCTTTACTGCCACTTTCCAGAATCTCTGATACAATATCCCTGAATTTTTCCTCACATTGCTCTATACTTTCTTTTATATCCAATTGACATGGTTCTTGATCCGTTGCAACTTTTCAGATAAGCTTTAACATATTCAGTTTACCCATTTGATAATTTTTAGAGTTTTTAACTGATGGTCTAAGCCACCGACAAGGTCGGTGGTAATTTACTATTCATTAATTTTTAAAGGGGGTGCTTTATGAAAAAACAGATGTATTTTGTAATGGGATTTCTGGTTCTATCAGCAGCTCTTTTGCTGCCATCTATTGCAATGGCACAATCCGAATCAACCATGCATATCAAATTCAGCACATGGCATCCTGCCATGAGCAGGGAAGTTAAAACGGTCTGGATACCGATGCTTGAAGAGCTAAAGAAAAGGAGCGACGGCCGAATCACTTACACCATATATGCCGGTGGTGAACTGGGCAAAGGGCCTGAGCACTATGACATTGTTGCCAACGGAGTGTCAGACATGGGATATTTCACCGCCACCTGGACTCCGGGGCGGTTTCCTCTCAGCGATGTTTTGTCTCTTGCCTCATCGATCGAGGGTAAGGATGTAAGCGCCGATATCGGTAACGTCCTTTACGAGAAACAGCTAAAAAAGGAGTTTCCCGATATCAAGATGATAGAGTTGAACGGCTGTATCCAGTCTTTTCTCTGGACTACCAAGCCCATCCGTACGCTCGATGATATCAAAGGCCTCCGAATTCGTTCCCCGGGCGGACATCAAACCAACTACATAAAAGCTTTGGGTGCGGAACCGGTATTCATGCCCCTTGATGAAGTCTATCCCTCCATGCAGAACGATAAGATCGACGGTCTTGTTACCTGTCCTCCGCTGGTGTTGTCATACAAACTCTTCGAAGTCGTCAAACAGGGAACCCTTGCTACTTTTGGCTGTGTCACCGAAGGGGTCGTCATGAACCAGAAAAGCTGGGACAACACCCCGGATAAACTCAAGCCAATCATCATGGATGTGTGCAGCAATCCCTTCCGCACCACAGGTGGCCTGACCAACGAAGATTACAAGACAATGATGAAAGAGATTGCTGAAAAAGGTGTTCATCTCTATGAGATGCCGGAGGATCAACAAGCCCGGTTGTTCAAACTTTTCCAGGAGGAGACCAAAAAATGGGTGGCTCAACTCGAAGCAAAAGGACTTCCGGCCAAGGAGTCCGTTATGCTATACAAAGAAGAGTCTCAAAAGCATGGGGTCTTCATCTCCGCTTTTCCTGAAGAATGGAGGAAAAAATAGGTATATTTTATTGAATTCCTGCAACGGAATGAAACAATTGGAAAAAAAGACAATAACTTTTGTAACTGCTCAATATGTTATGGGAAACAAGGCTTCTAAATGGCAAGGAGTTACTATTTCCACAGGATATTGAGCAGTTACTAACTTTTGCTCAAAAACAGGATCGGAGACCTATTCGACAATAGTGCAGGTGATCCCGCGACGGGAGATGTAGATGTGTGAAAATGCCGAATCCTCAGTGGCTCCGTGCCAGTGTTTCTCCCCAGCTTCGAACAGCACCACGTCGCCCACGTTCACAACCTTCTTCTCTGTCTCGGTAGCCACGTAGCCCTTGCCTGCGGTGATGATCAGTACTTGTTCGCATTCGTGGGTGTGGAACTTATTGCGTACTCCTTTGCCGAAATTTACGACGTTCACGTCGTATTCTGTGCTTTCAGGCAGGAGTGTTTGGATCGTAACATCCTTCTCTGTGAAAAGGGGACCGGCAAACGACTTCTTCTCGGGACTTTGAATATTGATGATTTTCATTTCAATGCTCTCCTTTTGGATACTGGATATTTCAGTAAGTTATATCTGATCGATTTTTCAAAAGAAAAAAGTTATTTCTAAGTTTTGTCCTTGCCCCCCAGTGCTGCTATGGATTCAAAAGATCGGTCAGATTCGCGCTGGGGATGTAATTCCGGTATATCTTTTCGAAGGTGCCGTCTGATTTTAAATCGTCAAGTATCGACTGCCATTTTTTAACTATATCAGGGGGAGTTCCAAGAGACATAGCAATGTAAAAATAGGTATTGCTCACGGTAAATAGTGGCTCCAGATCATCCATGCTGTATCCCGCTTTTTTTACAATTTCCGGGATTGTTATATCGGTAAAGACCGAAAGTTTTACTTCCCCATTCATAAGCTGCTTAACGTTTGTTTCAGGAACAGGCGAACTGACCAGGTTTGTAAACCCTTCGTTTTTAAGATATTGCTCGGTAAACCAGTTGGTTGTCGTGGCTATGCTGGCGATCCTTCTGGCATCTTCTAAGCTGCTTATTCTTATACCGGAGCCTTTCTTCGCGTAAAAGATTGCACTGTTTTTACCGACTGGACCTACCCATTGGAAGAGGTTTTCCCTCTCCGGGGTGCGCTCAGTACTGAAAAGAACCACATTTGGGTGGATCAGAGTCAAGTTGTAGGCATTTTTCCAACTGGTTAACCGGACATTGTCAGAAATTCCCTGACGAGATGCGATTTCCCTGACCATGTCTGTAACGAATCCAGCCGGTTTTCCATCTCTCATGAATGTGACGGGCGGGTATTCTTCAGTCATCAATTGGAGTATGCCGGGCGGAATTTCATTAGGGAACCACCTGGTGTAAATCCTTGCAAATGTTCCATCCCGTTTCATTTCATCCAATGCGTTCTGCCAGCAGGTGACCAGATCCGGTGATGTTCCCTTTGAAAAAGCGATGTAGGCAAGATCTGTCGATATAGTAAAGATGTTTTTTATGTCATCCGTGGATGCCCCGACTTTTTCCAAAGCAGCAGGTATTTCATTATTGCCGGAGGCAAGCAATTGCACCTCTCCATCAAGCAGTTTGCGTAAGGTCGTCTCCCTATCGGGGCAGCTTTTAATATTGGTGAAGCCTTCTTCCTTGAGTATTTGTTCTGAATAATATTTTGAGACAGTCGCAATTTTATTGGCTTTCTTGGCATCTTCCAGGGTTGCAATATTGATTTCTGATCCTTTTAGTGCATATAAATTAGTTTCCAAGGCCATTATGGGCCCAACCCACTGAAGGAGGTCCTTTCTTTCCGAAGTCATGACTGTGGAAAAAAGTACAATATTGGGCTGCTCCAAAAGTGCCTGGTAGCCTTCCTCCCAGTTTACCAGCCTAATATCTTTGCCATTTCCGGTCCTTTTAAGGATTTCCTTGACTACTTCCGTTGCCTGGCCCGTTATTTCACCGTCTTTTATAAAATTCAATGGGGGATTTTCCGCTGTCAGAATCTTTAAATAAGCCGTTTTATTCAGGTTATTCTGATGCTCGGACATACATCCGGCAAGAACAAATAAACTCCATATCATGCAAAAAAACTTGATCTTTTTCATAAATTAACTCCTTTCAATTTTCTATTTTTTTATCATATTTTCCATTTGTTGATGGCTGGCCTCGTAAAAAGTCTAAAATGCCCTTAAAAATAAGTTTAATATTATAAATATGATACATATTTTGTCGATATAATCTTGGTTTTTCA
>JAFGSM010000207.1 GCA_016934595.1 bacterium
ATTATACCAAAAAATTATCAATTTGATAAGGAATGTTCTCATATCCCGCAGCAAGCTGCTGGGATGCGGATATGGCCACTGCCTGAAACCGTTCAGAAGACATGGGGGCATGGATGATGTGAGCAGGGTTCTGTCACAGGCCATAAAGGCCAAGATTGATGGCCTCGTAAAAAGTAATTTTGATGATGAAAAACCGAGATTATATCGCCAAAATATATACCAAATTTATAATATTAAACTTATTTTAGGGGCATTTTAGACTTTTTACGAGGCCATCAAGATTGATCTTTGAGTTTATAAACCTGGCAGCCTATATGATGTGGGTGTCGTTCCGTGACCCCTGTTGACTTATAGGCGTTCCATCTGTGTACGGCAGTCCAGGATGCGGTAGTTGCCGGGGCGATCGGGGTGGGGCTGGACCTCTATGGGGTCGAATGTGAAGCCGTCCCTGATGAGAGTCAGATTTTCACCTGTTTCTTGTCTTTTCAATAAAAGCCATTACTTCCTCAAGGTAAGTCTCCGAAGATGGCTGCAAATTTTCTTTTTCCTTAATATGCTTATGATGAGGGAATGTTTTCAAACTTGTATGATGCGGTGCATTATCCCATCCCATTTTTAATTCATTGGCAGAGGTCAACCAATAATAACTATACCGTCCTAAAATCCCACCATCCCATTGCTCAGTAACCCGAAGGTTTGTGCCATCTCTAAAAAAGAGAATAAGTCTTAATGCCTCACCATCTAAATCAAGGGGGAAAATACTTTTTAATTCCTTTCCGAACTTCTCCTCAATTTGTATAAGCCTATCATGGGCTAACATCTGTCAGTTCTCTCAACTCAATCCCATATTGCGCTATCTTTTTGAGCGATTCTATTTCTTTGCTCTCTTTTTGAATCACTTTCAGCCAGTGATGCCACATGATATAGTCTTCATGCGTTTCAAAGGAGGCATTATCCGGTAGGCCTTCTTTTTCAAGTTGATCAAAGGATTTTTTGTACTTTTCCTCAAAAAAACGGACTTTGCTTTCAGCAAGGAAAAGCCGTTTTTGCAAATCAGACAACCTAAAGGCAACGCCATGGCGAATAATAATATCTCTTTCTTCAGTAGATAGAGATGAAAAAATTTTTTCAATTTTTGCCCTTCTATCAATTCCCATATTTTTGGTCTCCTTTATCATCCGCCATTAATTTATCTATAAAAGCTATAAAGGTTTCCATGTCCTCTTTAAAAGCCTTTCATAATATTATCTGTTTCATTAATCATTTCTTTAATTTTCGACCAACAATTTTTTTATTCTATTATGCTTCGAATAACCCTGTCAAACGCTAATTTGTAATAAACTTAATTCATAAAGGGGTTATGCCTGCCTGGGTCATGGCACAAATCTCATAGCAATTGTATCCTTATCCGGCCCGCGTCTTTTAGCATCTGTTGTATTTCAACAGGCAGGTATAACTGGCGGTTTCCCGTGATGGCCAGGCGGCCTGTGCAGGATTCCCCTGTGTTTAGATTGAGTATGCGCACGGCCACCTTCTGTCCTTCTTGTGTATTGATCCCTTCCTGTATGGCAAGATTATATGGTCACGGAGAGGGTCTCCCTGACTTGTCCTAATCTCTTTGCAATCCGCTCCTGGGGGATGCCGAGGCGGTTCATGCGGCATATCTTGAGGTGGAGGTCCATCTGTGTACGCCATCCAGGATGCGGTAGTTGGGTGGATCTCTTCGTCCAGGAGGAGGTCAGAGAGGGTGATTTTTATTTTATTTACCACGGAAGGACACGGAGTTTTCACTGAGTTTAAACATGCTGATCAAATTTAATTGATTTGATCAGCATCAATGAATTATGCAATTAAGAGCTGGAAATCACTTGCGGATCAAACTGCACTGGCTTGATCGAGCACTTCGGATGCCCAGGCATTAAGGTCTTTTCCTGACTTTTCAGCAGCCAGAAGCATACGGCGGTGTTGCTCTGGAGAAAGACGGATCAAGAATCGGCCCGAAAAAGGCTCCTCGGGTTCCTCACCTCTTTCCTTACAGAAATCTAAATAATCATCTACTGAGTCTTTGAATGCTTGCTGCAATTCGTCAACAGAGGTACCTTGAAAGGTGATTACATCGCGAATGTTTACAACTTCCCCGTGGAAAACGTTGGCGCTGTCATCAAACTCAACCCGGGCGAGATATCCTTTATATTCCATCATGGTTCTATCCCCGCTTCTGTTAAAAACCTGCGCATGGAGACCACTGCTCCTTTATCTGTTTCTTTCCGTGGATGTGGTCTATGAAACACCGCCCTCACTCCATTCAAAAATACCCGCACCCTTGATCACCGTCCTTCGCTTAGCTCGGCGCCACACGCCGCAAGCAGGCTCTCGATATCCGGCCAGAGGATGCCGGAACGGACAGGGTTTTCGAATATTAATTCGAGTGTTTTGCGATGTTTCGATTTCATATAACTGCTTTAGTGTTCTACATTTTTTCAAACATCGCAATACGTATATATGCACGCCTCTTGTCCGGTTAAAGACCTCGTCTTCAAGTGTTATGCCTTTGCAAAGAAAGGAGTGGCTGGAGATTTTACATCCCGCCTCTATTATTGCGCCCTTTTGGATATCCACGAAAAACTCGACTGAAACCGTTCAGAAGACATGGGGGTCTGGGGGATGTGGGTAAGGTTCCGTGACCCCTGTTGCCTTACAGGCATTCCATCTGTGTACGCTGTCCAGGATGCGGTATTTGCCGGGTTTGCAGGGGTGGGGCTGGACCTCTATGGGGTCGAATGTGAAGCAGTCCCTGATGTTTTCCGCAATTAGCTTTTGGGTCTCTATGTGTATATATAGTATAGCTCTCCATTGCTGGTGATTGTCAGTCTGGTTTTGTATCGTTCTCAGGTATCCTTGTTGATGACATTAACTGGGACGCTGGTTTCATCTTAAAGGGAGTCTCAATAAGCCGATGGGGTGATGAACTGATAGTTTTTATATTTCTCCAATCTCTTTTAAGGCTACGTTCACAATATTATCATGTATCCAATAACCTCTTTCCCGCATAGTCTTAAGGGCATCAGCAACATTATCCAATAATTTTTTCCTTTTAGCTTCTACTAAAACCCGAGCCGGTCCTACAACAGGAAGATTATAAATTGTGCGCGCTACCTTTCTCGCCCTACGTTCGTCAATTAAAACAAAATCCGTATTAAGTTCTATAGCAAGTCTGATTACTGATGCTTCTCCAGCATAAATTTATTTACCACGGAGGTTCACGGAGTTTTCACGGAGTTGTTATATTTTTCAGTATGCTTAGATGTATTTCCAGTATTAATTTTATTTAAAGGATTCTTCTGATCATTTCAAACCGTTCTGAGCCGAAATTAAACAACAAGCCTACTTTCAATTGTGTGGTTTTGAGGTAGTTTATCAACTGGGCTTCATCCTGGTTTGTTATCTTTTTTATCGCCTTGTTTTCTACGAGGATCTTGTTTTCTATTAAGAGATCGGCTCGGAATCTACGCTCAAATATGACATTCTTGTAATGAACGTCTAGTTCAATTTGTCTTTGGTAGGGGATATTTTTTATGTCTAATTCGTAACATAGGGCATCTTCATAGACCGATTCTAAATAACCGGGGCCAAGTTCTTTATAGACTTCCTTGGCCGCTCCTATGATTTTATAGGTTAGCTCATTATATAATAAGACCATTACGGGCTTTGTTTATCACACAAGGGTATGGTCTCCACAACAGATGTATCCAGCCATAAAGGTCCAGTCAAGTCAGGCCGCCCTGGGGCTGACAGTCGGAAATCTTAAGGGTGGGCATTGCCCATGAGGGCGCCTTCCCAGTTTCCGGGCAGCGGTTTTTGGGCAATGTCAGATATCCTTTTGTGATTTGACTGGGGGGCATATTCTGGCACGAGGTCTTTTATGGATAATTTGATACCTTCTATGTCGTTTGCATCCACCAGCAGGGATAATTCCATGATCTTTTTCTCCAGTTTGGAAAGGGTCAATCCGTTGGCAAATCCGCCGTTGGTTTTCAAGACCAGAAGTTTGTCATGGGTTGTGGGGATTATGTCTTCCCCGTCGGTTATAAGCTCTTCGTATATCTTTTCGCCGGGTCTTAGGCCGGTGATTTCGATCCTTATGTCCTTTCCGGGTTCGAATCCGGAGAGGTTGATGAGGTCTTTTGCCATGTCTATTATCTTGATGGGTTTCCCCATCTTTAATATGTAAATGTTTCCTGTTTCACCTATTGCGCCTGCCTGGAGGATGAGCTGGACCGCCTCGCTTATGGTCATGAAGTAGCGCGTTATCTCAGGGTGTGTCACTGTGACAGGGCCTCCGTGGGCGATCTGTTTTTTAAAGAGGGGGATGACGCTTCCTGCGCTGCCTACTACGTTGCCAAATCTTACAGCCATGATCCTTGGGCTGTTTCCGTTATATGTCATTTTGCCGTGTTCACGGGCCTTTAACTGGAGAATGATTTCGGCTATCCTTTTGCTTGCGCCCATGATGTTGGTGGGGCGCACGGCCTTGTCCGTGGAGACGAGGACAAACCTTTCTACGTTTGAGTCCAGGGCGACATCGAGGGTGTGCTTTGTGCCGAGGATGTTGTTGTAGAATGCCTCCCAGGGATGCATCTCCATCATCGGGACGTGCTTGTATGCTGCGGCATGGAATACTACCTGAGGTTTGAGATGGGAGAATACCATCCTGAGCCTTTCAAGGCATGTGACGGAGCCGAGTATGGGAATGATCCTCTGTGATGGGAAAAGCCGTTTCATCTCCATCTCTATGTCGTAGAGGCTGCTTTCCGCACGGTCTAGCATGATGAGGGTTTCAGGTCCGAATCTTGCGACCTGCCTGCAGAATTCCGAGCCTATGGATCCGCCTGCGCCTGTTACAAGCACGCTTTTACCTTTCAGATAGGCGCCGATTCTGTCCAGGTCCAGGTTTATCTGTTCCCGGCCCAGGAGGTCTGAGTATGATACGTCACGGATCGCGGAGATGCTTACCTTGCCGTCTATTAGTTCGTTTATTCCTGGCACGGTCTTGTAAGGGATTTGAGTCTTTTCGCATGTGTCTATGATCCGCCGCATTTGTTCGCCTGACGCGGAGGGGATGGCTATGATGATCTCGTTTATGACTATATCCCTTTTTATGGAGTCTATGTCTGCGACCCTTCCTATTATTTTTATTCCGTGTATGTGCCGGTTGATCTTTTTTGGGTCGTCATCCAGGATGCCTATTATTTTATAGTCAAGCTCGGAGTTTCCGTTGATCTCCCTGATGATCTTTTCCCCTGCGTCACCCGCCCCGATGATGATTATCCTTTTCCCGTTTTTGTTGCCGTCTATAATGCCGCTGATGATGCCCGATGCGCCTTGTTTGCAGTATTCATAACAAAGCCTGATAGAAGCCCTGAAGCCGCCTATGAGAAGGATCGTAAACATGGCGTCCATGAGGAAGACGGATCTGGGATATCCCTGAAACCTTGTGGTGATTAGGATGAAGAGGATAATGAGGGCTGAGCTTACAAAGGATGCCTTTATTATCCTTTCAATCTCTTTCAGACTGGTGTAACGCCACATGCCCCTGTAGAGCTTGAAGCAGTGAAAGACATAGAGCTTTAGAAGTATTATGGGGATCAGTGTACGTTTGAATGTAAGGTATTCTGTGTGGGGTACTTTGAGGTCAAAGCGCAGCAGGTACGATCCTGCGTAGGAGATGGTGAAGAGGGTCAGGTCGGCAAGAATGATGAGCAGGAGGTGCCTGTTTTTGAGATATCCGCATGTCTTTTTCATTATAAGCGCCGCTGCAAGGCGGACTGGGGTTATGTTTTTATTTTGTTTTAGGGTTAGGTTCTGGTTTTGGTTTGGATATGGGTTTTGGTTTATATCTGGATTATGGTTCTGGTTTGAGTTTGGATATGGATTATAGTTTGGGTTTGGATCTGACATTTGATTCCTCCCCTCCTGTTTAAAGGGTTGCAATCTTTGGTAAATGATGTTGTAGGGTTAAATTAGCGCCCTTCGGGCAGACTTTGTTAAAGCTGGCTGAAAATCCGCATAGAAAAAATGAAAATTCCTATGCGATTAAAATAACTGAAAGGCTGGTGTTTTGGTCAGTGACTATTTGTTTTGAGTATAACCTAAAAAATGCAATTTCTCATTTCTCTACTTTTGCACTTTTTTCAAATAAGTTTTATTTTTCAATAAGATATCTGTTCAAACAAAACGATATAATTTGTCAATGTTTTCATAAGGTTACACAAAAAGTGCAAAAGTAGAGTAAGCATTAAAAATACTTTTTACGAGGCCATCATTCTTGATGGCATATAAAATTCTATTATCAGAAATTTGGAAACTCATTTTGTATCTTTAGATAGTATTCGATTTTACAGACAGTCTAAAA
>JAFGSM010000208.1 GCA_016934595.1 bacterium
ACCAATTTCTATACCATATAAAGCATATAAAGATGACGAGGATACCACATGCTGCTTTGAAAAGCGCCATAATGAGAATTGCTGTGGTTAATTATGGTTAATTGATAAATTAAATAATAATTGATATAATAATACTATAAAATTCTCATCATAATAAGTATAACATATTACAATACTGATTGTTATTTTGGGAGACCAATCAACCAGACATAAGTCATGTATTGTTGCGGGAAACGATGAAGAGTTTTTCAAAAACTAAGCTGTTACAAGTTGTTGTAACAGGGGGAAATGTTAACTATGAACACATATATAGGAAATATTAAAGAAAAACCCAGGATAGTGATAATGGCTTCTCTTATGATTGTGTCGTTGATCTCGATATATTATTTTCACTTGGTATTACAGTTTTCCGCGCTTTTTACTCACTTCTTTTATATACCTATCATTTTGTCGTGTATCTGGTGGAACAGGAAAGGCATATTTGTAGCCGCCTTCTTGGCGGGTAATCTCCTTTTTAGCCACCTGTTTTATGAATGGCACATGATAGATGTCCACGATATTTTACGTTCCGTAATGTTTATTATCGTCGCGATATTGGTAGTTGAATTGAGAAAAAATACATCCAGGGCACAGGAGGAAACCAGGCTTGCATATGAAAAGATCGATAAGATATTTCAGACTACGGGTAACGGATTGCGTGTTATAGACACGGAATATAACATGATCAAATTTAATGAAGGGTTTTTGAACCTGTTAGGCTTAACAAAAAAAGAGGTAGAGGGTAAAAAGTGTTACAAGGTTTTTCGTGGTCCACTTTGCAATACCCCTGATTGCACGTTAAGCCGGATATTAGGTGGCGAAGATCGGGTTGAATGCGATATAGAGAAAGAGAGAAATGACGGCACCAAGATATATTGCATCTTAACAGCAACGCCTATAAAGGGTACTGACGGGGAATTGATAGGAATTATAGAAGATCTCAAAGATATTACCGATCGTAAGATTGCGGAAGAAGCGCTCAAGGAAAGCGAAAGAAAATACAGCTCATTTGTGAAGAATCTCAGAGGCATTGCCTATCAGGCTGAAATAGATTTTACCCCAATATTTTTTCATGGGGCCGTTGAGGAGATTACCGGTTATACCGAAGAGGAATTCATAGCAGGAAGACCAAAATGGGTCAATATCATCCATGAGGACGACCTGGTTGAAATTTATAAGACCTCAAGAAAATTAAACAGCATCCCGCATTATTCGACTGACAGGAAGTATCGCATTATATGCAAAAATGGTAAAACCAAATGGGTTGAGGAGATTATTCAAAACATCTGCGACGATTCAGGGAGCCCTGCCATGATTCAGGGGATCATCTACGATATCAACGAAAAAATACAAGCAGAGAACGCCTTGCAAAAAAGCGAGGAGAGGTTCCTCCAGGCACAGAAAATGGAAGCAGTCGGAAGACTTGCAGGCGGTGTGGCACACGATTTTAACAACCTGATAACCATCATCGCCGGCAATAGCGACCTCCTTCTGGATGATCTTGATGAAAGCAATCCAATGCGCTCTGATGTAGAAGAGATATTTAAGGCAGCGGAGCGGGCAGGTTCATTGACCCGTCAGCTTTTGGCGTTCAGCCGGAGGCAGATGCTTAAAACCAAAGAGATGAACCTTAACACCGTGATAAAAGATGTTGAAAGTCTGCTAATACGGCTTATCGGAGAGGATATTGAGATGATTACTGATCTTGAGCCGGATTTGCCTTTAACGAAAGCCGACCCGGGCCAGGTAGAACAGGTCATTATGAATCTGGTCGTAAACGCCCGCGATGCAATGCCAAATGGAGGCACGCTTATCATCAGGACAGAAAAAATAGAACTGGAAAAAGATCAATGCAAGCTCATCTCTGAAAGCCATCCTGGCAAATTTGTCCGCCTGTCAGTCGAAGATACAGGAATAGGAATGGAAAAAGGCACTATCAGTCAGATATTCGAACCTTTTTTCAGCACAAAGCAGAAAGGGGAAGGGACAGGCCTCGGCCTTTCCACGGTCTACGGAATCGTAAAACAGCACGATGGTTTTGTTAATGTATATAGCGAGCCAGGACATGGCTCCATTTTCAGGATTTATCTTCCTGCCCTATCCGTAAAACAGGAGGGAAAACCTAAAGCCGCTGTCTCATTGGAAGAGTTCCAGGGCAAAGGGGAAAGGATTTTGCTTGTTGAAGATGAGGATGGTGTCCGTCAATTTGCGAGCAAGGCCCTTGGCAAAAATGGCTATGTGGTGTTTGAGGCTGCAAATGCGCATGAGGCCATAGCCATGTTTGAGAGAGAGGGAGGAAATTTTTATATGGTGTTGAGCGATGTCGTGCTTCCTGACATAGACGGCATCAGGTTGGCAGACAGGCTCAAATCCAAAAATCCTAACCTGAAAATCGTTCTGTGCAGTGGCTATTCCGATCAAAAATCCCAGTGGTCTCTGATAAACGAAAGGAATATCCGGTTTATAAAGAAGCCTTATAATAGACTGGACCTGCTCAAAGCTGTCAAGATGGAAAAGGATCCTCAGGAATGACAGGGAATATTCCCGATATGCACATAAAAAGATAACCTCTGCCTCGATAAGCATATTTTTCGTAAATATATAGGCATGGTGGCTGCTTCGTCTCTTTTGGGAGCTACCAGAAAAGAAATCCTCGAAAAATGGAATCTCCTTGAAGTAACTCCTCATACGTTATAAGCGCTTCGTTGGGGCAACTCAAAACCAGGATTGGCGCTTCATCTAATATTATCAAGTATTTAAACTTGGTTCTAAAATCCCCCTTCAAATCCCTTAATCTACATGCATTTTTCTGACAAACCGAGTCCAATTTTTCGTCTTGTATCGAAAACTCAGGGATTTTCCCCAGGGCAATCGCATGAAAATTTCATACACCAAGCAC
>JAFGSM010000209.1 GCA_016934595.1 bacterium
CAAACTCGGCTTTCAGGCTGCTAAACCGGGCGTTGAAATCAAAATCATCCTCATCATCCGGCAGGCCCACATACCGCCCCGGTGTCAGCACATAATCCAGTTCCCGCACCCTTTCAATCGAGGCGGAATTACAAAATCCTTTCACATCTTCGTATTTGCCTCTGGTAATGGCTGAGCCTGTCGAAGCCCGCCATTTATGATACGTCCCAGCGATGTATGAAATATCTTATTCTGAAAGCTCCCGTGTTCTGCGATTTATAGATGCCCTATAGTGCGGGCATCTATAAAGAGGATTTCATCGGTGCGGTTGCGAAAATTGCCGTTCGCTTTGTTCCGGCTTAAAAACCATAAACACGCGGGTATCTGCGTATTCAAAAAGAGTTTGGCAGGCAGGTTGACAATGCAATCCACCAATCGGGCTTCAATCAATGCCTTGCGAATATCACCTTCTCCTGATGTTTTGGAGGTCAATGCCCCCTTTGCCAGAACAAAACCAGCTTGTCCGCTGGGGCTGAGATGATAGAGGAAGTGCTGTATCCAGGCATAGTTTGCGTTTCCTGCGGGCGGTATGCCGTATTTCCACCTGCCGTCTTTTCGAAGGAGATCACCGCTCCAGTCGCTGTCATTAAATGGAGGATTCGCAATCACATAATCGGCCTTCAAAACCCTGTGATTGTCATTCAAAAATGAGCCTTCGTTGTTCCATTTCACCTGTGAACTGTCAATGCCGCGAATCGCCAGATTCATCTTCGCCAGCCGCCAGGTGGTCTGGTTGCTTTCCTGTCCGTAAATGGAGATGTCATTTACCCTGCCCTGATGGTTGACAACAAACTTTTCTGACTGGACAAACATGCCACCTGAACCGCCAAGAGAGGAATATCAGCCCCAGGACGATGTGCTTATATTCCGCGGCATCAATATTTTTTCTGAGCTTATCCGCAGCCTTCCAGAGCTGTTTTTCTATAGGTTCTTCTTTGTCATTGTTTTTCTTGGTTTTTACCACTTGTTTCTCCAGTTTTTTGCTCCCATTTGTAGCTGTGAAAAATAGCGAGTATCTTTTAATGATTTCTTTTATCTTATATATTCCCTGTATAACACAAGCAACTACTTACTTAATGTAAAAGTAAAGGAATATTGTTTGTACATATTTTTACCATGAAAATACATTTTCATTCACGGGGGCGGCCAATGTATGTTTGGCCATGAGCGTTTATGCTGCAAAACAAATATGCGGATAATGAGCAATGAGAGGAAAAAGGATGGTGGCTGACGTCTCAACATCCGCAGGTTTTTCCGGAAAACAGCATCCCTGCCGTGCGCTCCAGCATATTCACGCCGCGCACCTCAGTCTCGAAGAGGGGGATGATGTTGCGGATGATGCCATCAAAGTTTTGCCAGATCTGCCGCATGTACTCCTCCTGCATAGCCACCCTGTTCTGTACAAATGCCGAGGAGACGGAGGCGACCGATGCCCTGTCTATGAGCATGTTGACTACAACGCCTCCAACTGGTATACCGAATTCCTTGAACCATGCGATGAAGCGCGTGATGACGGCAATGGGCAGGGCCTCGGGCAGTGTGACGAAAAAGAAGGCGGTCTGTTCGGCATCGGTGAGCAGCCTTTTGGCATTTCCCATACGTTCCCTCAGGTTAAGTAGGTATTCCATGAGCGGGTCATTCTCCTTCTTTTTTGTGTATGAGAGGAGTTCTCTCAGTGACTTAGCCTCCTCCCTGCTTTGCACCATCTTGTTTACCCAGAGTGAATAGACGCTTGACATGCCCAGCAGCCGTCGAGCATTGGCGGTGGGGGCGGTGTCGAATACGTACACCTGATACTGGTCCTCGAACATGAGATCGATCATCTTCTCGAACATGGCGGATTCCTCGAACGCAGGGTTCATGGTCGCTGATTCTACAAATTCATCCGCCTTGGTCTTGATGTCCGCAAACTTGAGGAACCATTCGATCTTTTCACGTATCTCACCCTTTGATTTTTCTATGGTCTCCCTGGTGTCGATTTCGTATGCGTGGAGGCCCGCCACCCCTTCGACCGGTGTATGCCTGCCAAAGACATCCTGATCAAGCAGGCTTGATAGTGAATGAACGGGATTGGTGGAGGCAAGGATGGTCTTTTTCCCCTGCATGGCGCACCACAGGGCGGTCGCGCCTGCCATAACGGTCTTTCCTACCCCTCCCTTGCCGCCGAAAAATATATATTTAAGGCTTGGGTGATTGAGAAAGAATTGCCGTGTATCCACCTTGATGCTCAAACAATACCCTCCATACGTCAATATCCGCTGCTATCCTTCAAACATGGCGCATGCCATACGCTCTATCATGGGCAGTCCGGTTATATCCCTCTCGAATTCAGGGATACATGCAAGGACCTGATCCCCGAACATCTCTCCTATCTTCTTCATGTATCCCTGCTGCATTGTATAACGGTTGCGCAGGTATTCGGGGATATTCTCAGAAAGCAGAGATGCCGGAAGCAGTCTGTTGACTATGTAACCTGAAAGCGGAACCTGAAACCGCTCGAATAGTTTGGCAGCCTTTCGTGTATCCAGGATTGCCATCTCCTCCGGTATGATAGCGAAGAAGAAGGCGGTTTTCTGTTTGTCGGTGAGTATCCGGGAGGATGTATTGATGCGGTGCTGTATATACTGTAGCTCCTTCAGGATATGATCCTCCTCAGTCTCCTTTTTGCGCTGCATGGCAGCGGCCATCTTGTTGTATTTTTCCATCTCCTCGCGAAGATGTGTGATTTTTCTTATCCATTCATCATAAACTGAGGCCATGCTGAGATAATAGAGGGCATGCCCAAGGGGCACAAGGTCATATATATAGTAGTCGTATCCGCCTCCAACCACAATGTCCACCACCTTGTCAAAAATGGCGCTTTCCTCCATTGCAGGTTCTGCGGCAGCGGCCTGAATATAATTCTCGATCTCCTCTGGCACCTTATCGAGGCCGTACATATCAAGAATCTTTGAGCGGATCTCATCCTGGTATTCTTTGATCCGCTGATCTGCGTCGATCTCCTGCGCAAAGAGCCCGCATGTTATCTCTACAGGTCCCTTGCCGAAGATATCCTTTTTAAAGATATCGGTGAGGGATGCCTGGGGGTCAACGGAGAAGACGAGCACCTTATACCCCTGCTTTGCCAGCCAGAAACCGGTAGCGGCAGAGAATGTTGTCTTGCCTAGCCCCCCCTTGCCGCCAAACATGATGTAGCGGCGATCGGGGTGTTCCTCGAATACACGGCGAAGCGATAATTGTTGTGTCACTGCTTTCTTATTTCCATGTCTTGATGGTCTAACAAAATATTTTTTAGCGCCAGCCTCTCATGCCAAGGCATCTGTCAGATCCCGTTCCCGCAGCATGCGCCTTTTCCATGTGGATATCTGCGGAACCACATAGGGCAAAAGACGTAATGAATAATAAGGTGGAAGGATGGGGATGCCCAGCAGGTCACCCATAGTAATCAGGATGAAGAGTTGCTCCATGCTGCCACGGGTCTTGAGTGCATAGCGCGTCATGTCATGCCCTGCCATGCCGTAGAGAACACCCTTAACCCTTTCCCAGAAACGCTGTTTTTCTTCCTCGCTCATAAAACCCCTTTTTCTGTAGATTTTTACTAATATTAACCAGCAATTCTCATTATGAAAACTAATCGCAATAAAGGTATATTCAAGATTCAAGTAATACCCTAAAAAAGCCCATCTTTTTAAAAGAAAGCGGTCATAATGAGAATTGC
>JAFGSM010000210.1 GCA_016934595.1 bacterium
TCCTCCTGTCTTTAATTTATTCTGAATGCATGAGACATCCAGAATATTTATTTTGCCGTCATCATTACAATCCATGCGTTCATGGATATCCCCCCCGTTTCTAAGATAATATATGACCGCATCGGCATCACCCTGCTCAATCGACCCATTCCCGTCAGCATCTCCCCTTTGAGAGGTGTTGCCTCCGGATCCTGTTTGCAATGAGCCAAAATTGATGATGTCATCCAGTATGTTGCCATTTATGGCGACAAAGTTGCTAAAGGCTCCGCCTCTCGCCTTCTCCAGATTTATTGTAAATACAGGCGGCATAGCATGATCCTTTCGTTCAAATTCAATATCTGCCAGGAGCACCCTGTCTCCTGTTATGCCTGAGGGAAGGGAAAGATTTATCTTACCGAGGATAATAATTATTTCCCCCGGCTTATTGATATCTGGAGGCTGGAAGGGATAAGCCGTGTCTCCGTCGCTGATGGACCATATATCATTATTCCTCAAAACCTTTATAACAGATAATTGATTTGTATCATAGATTACCCTTACCCCTGCACTGATCATCTCTAAACCATATGTATTCATATATATCTGCACAACAAGGTTTTCTTCGGTATATGCCCCTTCTACATATATATTAGACCCCTCTGCAAACGCCATATATGCCGAAGAAACATGGATAGTCAAACATAAACATATCAGACAATTTAAAAATCGTATACAGTTTTTCCTAAAGTTTATTTTTATCATCTTTCTCCCCCTGTTTCAGAGTATAAAAAGCGTTTTCCCAGGATTTCGAACAAGATAAAGTTTATTCCGGTTTGGCTTTTTCTATCCTGTCGATGTATTCTTGTAAAAAACGCTCGATTTCCAGTTTTTTTGTATTTAATAAGGGTTCCTTCTGCATGAAGGCATCCCATACACCCTTATTTTTATATTCTTCCAATACTTCCTCAGCGATTTCACACAATTTTTTGTTTTGGAGTTCACAGTCTTCCAGTTTCTTATTAGTCTTTTGAATCTCTGATGAGATATATGAATTGACAACATTGAGCCTTTCGATCTCTTCACTACGTTCCTTAGCAATCTTGACTGCCTGCTGGTATTTGCGCTCCGTTTCCTGAGCCTCTGACTTTAATAGCCTTTGATTCAGGGACAGTTCCTCGATTCTTTTTTCATAGAGCTGGGAGTTAGCCCTGATTTTTTCAATCAATGCCTTTTTTTCTTCTTGGATTATCTGCTGCTCATGCCTAAGTTTTTGCAAATCGTCCTCAATGGAAACCTTTTGAGCTTCCAGGGAGGACTTAATCCTTAAAAGAGAGGATTCCAGGTTTTTTGCCTTTTCATAATTATTTTTCAACAAGGTCATTTTTCTGCTGATTGAAGCAATTTCTTCTGCCAGACCAGCGTTCTCCCTTTTCAGCCTAAGATTTTTATAACAGAAAAATATCAGCAGTCCGGTCATTATCACCAGACAAACTTTAAGAAAATGGTTCTTGTATTTAGAAATTGGCATTTATATCCACCTGCAATACATCCACCGAATTAGGGGGGCCTATTAGCTCGTTTGAAGTCAACCAGCTTAAGGATATCCACGCATTTTTACCCACGCCTATCTGGGACCTCAATATCCATCCCTCGGCATTTGTGCCTCCAAGGTGAAAATCGGAATCAGTAAAGGCATCAATAACTGCATCTGCATCCAGGTGTTTCAGAAAGACTGCAAAATTCCATTGCCATAGTTGTTTCACCTGTTTATGCCCTATTATTGTACCTACCTGATATCCTTCAGTCTCTTTGAATTTACTTCCGCTTCTGCGACTGACCTCTTTTTGGTCAAATCCAAGATTATTTACATAATCTGCGATTAACTGGATATAGACGGGAAAAAAGAAGGCAATGTCAAATGCCCCATTGATATTAAGCTGATTAAAATCAGAGGCAAGGGCGTATTTTTCTGATTTAATATCAGGGTCGATGTCAAAAAGGGTATTTCCCTTTTGCTGGAAGGAAGGGGCAGTATAATCTTTCTCGCCTGGTCTTAATAAATAATTGAGCTCGCCCTCAATATTGTGGTAATCATAGTATGCAATGGCCAGTTTGAATCCGATCGTAGTTTCGGGATAATATTGCATACCCATCTGTCCAGCAGCAAGCCATTTGTCCCTGGATGATAATTCCACCTCCTGGATGGGAAACATGCCGGCAGTCCCGAAGACACGCCAGTTTTCCATACCAAATGGGCTGCATCGGTTGTATTGAAGGGCCAGACCCTCAAGATTGATATCAGAATCCCAGACAAGATCTGTGGAATCGAATGGATTGGGCATTCTTCCTAACGATATCGAGATCTCATGGACAGGGACCTGCCAGATCAACCAATTCCCCTTTTCACGGATAAAAAACCATTTTAAATAGGCATTGTCGAATACAATTCCATCCTTGTTAAAGTAATCTCCTATCGTATCGTTAGTCGAGACTGGATCTTTTTCGTTCCCTGTAGTCAAACGTGAACCGATCTCCATCCGGTCGTTTACCTTTGCTTTCAATGCCAATCTCATCCTCAGACGTCCCCTGTGCCTGTCGGTTCTGGTATTCATAATCTCATCAGGCGAATCAGGCTTTAAGAGTTCCGCATTTTCCGGATTAAAGTTGTCGCCTTGATAACGAAAACGAAAGTCACCACTGAGTTTGAACCTGTCGAACCACGAACTCATTTCCTTTTCACGCTTTTCGAGTCTCTCAACCCTTTTTTCTTCTATAGCCAGTCTTTCCATCTCTTCCATACGTTTTAGGATATCTTCGAGTCCATCGACGGCCATTTCTTCATCCCTTTGACGTAAAAGAAAATCGGCAGTTTCATCGCTGACAATCCCCTTTCCTTTCAGAAGGATGATAAGCGCCTCCGTTCTGTCCATGCGCTTTCCATCCGATTTTTTATCAACGCACATACCACGGCTTGCAAACAGACACACATAAATCAGTGTCATAAGACATATCAAAAATCTCTTTTTTCCCATAAAACCTCCATGTAATAATCTTTTGTATTAAAACTCAGCGTTTATGTTTTTCCCCGTTTTCATTTTCATTCTTATCATCAAAATCATCAAATCCAATGAATTCAACCTTGATTAACCAGTTGAGGGAAAATGCCTCTGCTATTTTTTCGATACTTTCCGCCAGCCTTTTTTGGGCCGAATCCAAAACAGCAGTCTCCTCAGTGATTTTTGTAGTCTCTGCCAGACCGCCAGCGCCTGTAAGGGCTCCTATACCCTGCCCGCTTTCCGAGATCGAAGGCACTCCTAAAGATCCTTCGGAGAAGTCGACATTCTGAACATTTTTGTAAGCATTCGCGGCCATGGTAATGTTTCTGCCTGAGATACCTGCCTCACCTGCATCGATTTCACCCTTTGGTGCAAACAGGAAGATATCCCCTGCAAGTGGTGTTAGAGCAGGGCCTTCAAATCCGTCAGGATCATAGGTTAATGTGCGGATACCGCTTCCGACCGCTGGGGGCTCGAATTTTACGCCAAGCACTTCACCTTCAGGGCTGATATCCAATTTTGGCGGTTCTGTATTGATGGCAGTTTTGGACCCTCTGCCTGCATTGATGTCGCCATTATCGCTCCATATGGAGATATCGCCTCCCCTGAACGTCATAACTCTTGATTCATTGACGTTGATATCGCCCTCGGCATATATGCCTATAGAGCCTCCGGCTGCAGTATAGATTCCTGAATTTTTTGTGCCTTCAGTATTGGTCGAGAAAGTTGTCCTTCCTACATTAACGTCACCCTTTGCGATGATGGAGAGATTTCCTGATTCCCCGCTGGAATTTATCTGGGAATCCAACATATTGATGTCTCCTTCACCCTTCACTGTGTTTTGAAAAAGCGGACACAGGATCGTTTCCTTTATCTCGTTTATTTTACCGGCTGCAAGGTCAATCTCTCCTTCATTGAGAAGTTTGCTGTATTCAAGGCCTTCCGTTTTTATTGCCTCAAAGAAATCATTAAAAAATGCATGTTTATCATCAATCTCATCCATCTCAAGATCGAATCCGGCTATTACAGCCAAAGAACCTTCTTCTTGTTTAAGGGCGGGATTATAAAAATGACCTACGGACTGAATGCCTTTGCTGGTTCCTAAATCGATGCTGTTGCCTGCCATGACAAACAAGGCTCCCGGCCCTCCTTGTTCTATCCCTGTTTCTCCTATAACAAGTGAATCATTGCTGAAACATATATCATTGCCCGCCCTTATTGTTGTTGTATCATAGGGAAGGATGTTCTGGCCGATATATTCGATATCCATTATGTTTCTGTTGGCTATAATATTCGCCTTTTTTGATAAAAATAGCCTCATGTCATGTATATCATTGCCAGCCTCAATAATTACCGGCTCATTATCGTATTTATGGATAGGTGATTTTGCATGCAGAATATGTTGAAATAGGTTATTCGAGAAATAGATGATTTGATTATTGACATCCCTTTCGCCCGAGTGTTCGCCAAAAATTGTGGACGGATTCAGGTCCGAAAAGAAAATAGATGAACGGCGAAAGGTGTTTTTATCTTTATAAAACCCGTCAATGTCCCTACCCGCCATTAACACAAGGTTGCCAGTTTCCGAAGGGGCCATGGCAAATGTATTTGACAGGTGAATATCCCTTAGGGCGTATATTTCCAATTTTGGAGGGAGAATCCTTTCTCTATTACGATCAGAACTCAAAGTATTGGAAAAGTGTTTCGTAAGGCCGGACATGATCACATCCCCGGTGTTTGCTCTAAGGATGACGCTTGAATCAGTCGAGTAGGTAAGGTTCCATTGTTCGGCTCCATTAAAACCATCACGCGCTATCGTAGGATTAAGAATAGTGCCAAGATGGATGTTGCCCTGGGCAGTCACTGAGATCTGTGTATCAAAAGCCTCGATGGCAAGATCTTCAGTATTTTCGCCAAAATTTCCGAGTGAGCTGATTCGGCACTCGCCGTCCTTGACCAGAAACTTGCCATCCAAATCCCCACCTGAAAATAGTGTGAGATCGCCTTTGCCGAAGGTTCCGATCTGTGCAAAAAGACTGCCACCCGAAGATACTGTAAGATCACCTCCTGCCATTGTCGCTATGCCTTGTGCGGCCATTTGGCCATCATAGCTTGCCGACCATGCCGTTTTTGAGACACGCTTACCATCTATCTTGATATTATAATCATACGCCCTATCCCATGCATTCACATTAAACAACCCTCCACCTGGAGCCCCGATTTTTCCGCCGCTCCTGATCGTGATATCGCCGCCATTCTTATATTCCCAAAATAATTGATTCGTAGAATAGGGGGTGGTATCGAAATCAGAAGGGAGTTCCCCCAGAGTTCGTATCGAGCCCATTATCATGTTTTTTGTGGTTGAGTCGAAGTATGTGCCAAAAACAAGGTTCTCTCCGAGTTCTATTTCAATATCCCCTGTTGCGGTTTGAATGGCGCCGCCATTTAAAAACAGCGACCCTTCAACGCTGCCTTTAATCGGGCTGTCGTAAGAGGCGATATTGAAAGGGATATTTCCTGTGGACATAGCATAATTCTTGCTCAAATACCCTATGGTTGTATCTTTTCCAGATGCAAAGGATATTGCTGCATGTTTCGTATAAACCGCAGTTCCGTCACCTATATTAATGTTCCCTGAACCTTTTAAAACAGCGGACGGGTCTGCGCTTCCCAATTCAGCCCCTGCTATGAGATTCAAACGCCAGGATGAATCGGCCAGGGATTTGTCAACCAGGTTATGGTTGATATTAAGATCGCCGCATGCCCGAAGTGACAGAATGCCCGGCTCTCCTCCGAAATGCCATCCGGTTCCATCCTGTAAATCATCTGTCAATATCAGGTCAGATGAAAGACTAAGTGTGCCGTCATAGGCTATCTCAATACCTGGCCTTACATGTAGCAATCCTTCGTCATCAATTGATAAACCTGAGATGATGCGATCTTTTATTGCCTGGGCATTATTCATAAAATCAGCAGTGGATGCCTTTAGACCATCAAGATTGACAAGCATACCCTGATCATCTATATATCCTGAGGTTTCATCATATGTTTCAAATGCCTCAACGATTACCTGTGATCCCCCTTGGAAAACGGCCTGGGCCTGAATCTGCACATCGTTTTTTTCATCATTGCGGGATGCCTGGAGTATGACAGAACCTCCATCAGATATATCAATAAGGGCTGGCTCATCAAGGCCGGGTGTTCCAAGGATCAATTTCCCATTTGCGCTTCCCATGATCACTTCCCCGCCCAGGGCATATATCCCCGTATCATAGGATGTCTGGTTATTTATATCAGTGATTTTCATACTTGAATGTAAAATGAGATCATCCGAGGCAAACAATTCAATTCTTCCCTGTCCATGATCCTCAAAAGCTTTTATAACGCCTTTAATCTCAACATCACCCCCGTCATTAACCAATTTAATCTCGTGTGCTTCCAGTTGATCATCTTCTTCCAGGATCAATCGGTCTTCTCCACGCACATGAAGCTCAATGGAATTATTAAATCCCCCATCCGTTAACTTTTGGATTAATTCAGAGAGATTTAAGGCATTTGATTCCTCGTCGAACCTTGCATTCCGAGAATCGAGAGTAAAACTTCCAGCAATTCCTCCGCAGGCCGATCCAAGAATCTCCCCATTTAAAAATACATATCCCTGAGGTGAATAAAGGTTTAGAATCCCTGCATCACCCTGATTCCCTGCAGATACATCAATGATCGCATCCTTTTCGATATTAATGTTACCCTTATCAGAATTGAGGTAAACCCTGCCACCCTGAGCATATTCGCTTCCGATGGCAAGGATTTCAGAGCCATCCTTGAGAAAAATTCCCTGACCTTCTCCCTCTCCATTTGCGTTGAGAACGATCTGACCAGACTGAACCTCTATTATCCCCTCAGAGACAATATTATTTGCCTTGAGCTCAATGTATCCTCCTGGGACAGTATTATCACCTTTGACCCCATCAGATTTTTTTATGGCGACATCTCCATATGGCACATTAATAGTAAAATCAGACGCTTCGTAGGATAAGTTTTCATCCTGACTGGAAAGGGTCTCTTCCTGATAAGATGATGTTGTAATACGGGCCGCTTTGAGGTTTAATTCTTTCGAGCTGGTTGTTAGAGATCCCTTGCCGCTCAGGATCAGGTCACCTTCACCGGATAGGTCGATTTTTTTGAAGCCATCAAAAACTATGTCTCCGTGGCCGATAACAAATTCTTTAGCATTTAAAGATATGGCACTCGCATCGGGCAAATCTTCACCTTCATATGGCAGCCAAGAGTTTAAAAAGGTTATATTATCAGAGCTGACTAATATTTGATCTCCTTCGGCAAGACCTTCCCCTATGATTCTGGGTGTATCGATGATGAAATTATCGCCGAATTCCATGTCAAGCGTTGTCCGAAAGATAAATGAATCTTGTCCGGCAAAGGAGATGTCTGAAAAACCGCTCGTCAGTTTTGCCAGATTGGAAGGAGTAAAAATAAGTCCATTTTCGGTTTGTTCATCAGGAAGTTGTGCCGCAATAATAATCCGATCTCCGGCAAGATTCAGGGCGCTGTTGTCAGCCTCTATATCGCCCTCCAAAGAGATACGATTGCATTGCATATTAAGGGCATTTACAATATGAACCAGCGAGCCCTCTTCAATAATGATATCTCCCTCTGGCGAGATAAGATTGAGGGACCCTTCATTATTTTCTATATCCCCCGATGCATGAATCTGTGATCCCTGTTCCAAGGTAATGGCATCAGTTGCCGTAATAGTAATGTTTTTACCTTCAAGAACACCTCCATTTTGTACAATTACATTAGCCGTTCCATTATATTCCGATCCATTAATTTTGATTAAACCCAGACATATCTCACTAAAGCCGCCTTCTGACAGGTGTTTTGTATCTATATAAAGTTTATCCTGAAAATATTCAGGGATTTCATCTTCAAATGAAAATCCTTTGAGGAATCCATCAAAATCGGATCCTGCCAGTATGTTCTTTCCGCCCAGCTCGATTTGGCCATCCTTATATCCAGAAACCGCCTTGCCGCTCATATTACCTTCAAGAATTGCAGTATTGGCCTCAATTTTTATCGCGCCTCCATCACCGGATGTGGACGAAGCAACCATAAAATGCCCCTCGCTCAATACCTGTTCTGCAGGTTTTACCGAGTACCAGCGGGGGATATTTGTTCTGAAATTTGTGCCATTGATGCATGTAAAACCTCTTGTCACAGGGCTGCTGTCTTCAGCGATAATATTGTTTTTGGCGCTGAGGCTAATACCGAGGTCTTCAAGGACCATTGCGCCTGGCATGAAAGCGAAATTTCCGGGAAGAACGGAGTAAATCCCTTCGGATATCCCGTTGATACCTTCAAGATATATAGCCTCGCCAGGAAAATCTATGCTGTTATCTGGAAGTATTACGAATCGGTCAGGGAAATCGTTTTCTGATATTGGGTTTCTGGTACCCTCTATGCCCTGCATAAACTGATATGTGAATATTCCTCCCCCTGCGTCGGCATGGATATCAGCGCCATCAGACTGTATGACCTCCTTTCCATAGACTGACACAGATTGATAAGGCGTGGATGCTATCTGGTTTTCGTTGCTTTTGCTTTCTTTATTAGGAATGATCCATGTGTTTTGAAAAAGGTCACCGTATTCAACTTGGGCATCTCCTGTAACGCTTATAAGGCTTCCCTCAGCCATGTAAATCCGGTCTGCCGGATGAATATCTTCTTCATCCGCATCCTGGCATAACAGAATATTTCCCATCGGCGCAGCCAAATATCCCCAGTTATTTATGTTTTTCCCTTCTATGTTTAATACTCCGCCTGCAGAATATATTGGGCCGGAAGGCGGTTCTTCACCCGGGAGTATGGCGATGTTCTTATCAGAATGTATTGTAAAACGGGACAGGGTTGTGGGATATATCCGTGCTCCCTGAATAATCAGATCTCCCTTTGTATTCAATCCGCCATGCCATCCGAGGCCAACATCCTGAAAACGGTAAAACCGGTCGCTTAGTCTAATATCATGCACCGCCTTAAATTGAATATCTCTAAAACCTGAAAAATCAATCTCCCCTTCGATATCGAGCCAGTCTCCCGAAAGCACCATCGAACCATTACCCTCTGATAAGGGAAGCGAATTTATGCCTGAGGTGTTAGTCAGACTAAGCCAGGGCGATAGCAAATCTATCTGACTGGATGCGGATGCGCTTATCAAGGGGGCATCCAGTGTTAGTCTCCTTGCGAGAGATAGGCTCAATGATCCGGTAAAATCAAGCGCTGTCCAGCTCCTCAGTGTCAATGCATCGAATCCTCCGCTTTCATAAGGGGTTGTTTTTTTGACAAGATTTATCATGTCATCGGGATAAATGTTCAATCCTATGTTTGTATTCTTATGTTCAAGCGTCAATTCGCCCCCTGTCGCACCCGCCATGCTGGTATGGCCTAACAATTTTACACCGCCCAGTTTCCCGTGAGATTGGATTATTTCATCGGCATCTTTTTCAGGATTCAGATATCCCCCAAATGATAATGTAATGCATCCTGCATCACTGGCTGAAGTCAACTGAGCAAGGCTTCCGTCTGTATTTTGAATGGTGGTCTGAACAGGCATTGAGCCAGAGACATCCATTAAGAATCCGTCAAGCATAATAATGCTTCCTGTATCCTGCTTTCGCGCCTCCAGTTTTATATTACCTCCGGGCAGGGGATTGAATCCGATTTGAAGGCCATCAGCGATAGGTTTAGCATCAGGCATATTGAATCCCGGAGCAAGAATCTGACCGTCATTTCCCATAATCAGATCCTGTTCGGTGGCTGAGATAGTAATATTCCCTGCCGGGACTTCTATTATCCCTTCCATTTTTATACCAGGAGCAGTCATATTGATGCTTCCTCCTGCTGAAGCCTCTATTTTGCCTGAGGACTTCACATTAATGCTTGCCAGCAGATTGGCCTGGGGGTTTCCTGTCCTCTCGACAGTCGCCCCTGCGCTGCAATTTATTGAGGATGAACCAAGCAGTTCAAAAGGTACGGTCGTGTATTTAAGCGAACCGGAACCGAAATTTTCTGAGATTCCGATGGTATTTGCATATTGAGAATTAAAAGAAAGTATTGGAGAAGGCTCCTCAATTTTAGTCTGAGAAGGGGCAAGATAGGCATTATTTTCTATATTCAGATCATTTTCGCTTGTCAAAGCAATGTGGGTAAAACCCGTAGGAGCAAAGAAATCATGTGAAAGAATCAATGCCTCATCATTGATTTCAGAAAAAAGGGATCGATCCTGAACCACACGGATATCATCGGTATGAATTGAAATCATTCCTCCTGAATTTCCCCACAGGGCTTGCCCTTTCAAATCACCTTCAAGGTTAAGA
Source organism: bacterium (assembly GCA_016934595.1). Classification (GTDB taxonomy): domain Bacteria; phylum SZUA-182; class SZUA-182; order DTGQ01; family JAFGSM01; genus JAFGSM01. The sequence continues at coordinate 10,427 of JAFGSM010000210.1, forward strand.
CTCGTGCCCTTAAGCTCGATAATACCCGCATCACCGCCTGATATGGCGCCTTCGTTATCGAAGGAGAAACCTCCGCTCACATCAATCAGGCTCCCCTGAGCTATATGGATATCATGCTGGGAAAAGGTTCTGTCATGGATTGAAATCCCCCCTCCATGTATATTGCTCAATGTCTGTTGGAGTATATAATCTTTCTTTTCTCCCGCTGCTATTAGTTTGCTTCCTTCTTCAAGGAATATTCCTTCAGGGAGGTAATCCGGCAATGGGACATATCCGGGATTCTGTCCGCCTGAAATCAAGGTTTCAGATGTCTTATTGTCATCACAGATAAGTTTAATATCGCCGCTTGGCACATTAATCTCCCCCATATGAAAGATGCTTCGCGCCACCGCTTGAAAATTTCCATTTGGCGCAAGACAAATGCGGGCGTCTTCATTCGTTACGATAACGGTATTGCTGAAGAGCTTCAGCTCGCTTAGCCGTGCATCATTGAGCATGCCGGAAGAAAGTAAACTCTGGGAGGGATTAGTAAGAAGATCTTCGGGGCCGAAGCTTTCAGGCAATGCCTCTGTTTCGGACATAACGATAATATCCCCTGTAAAAAGATCCCTGCCTTCGAAACTTGCCAAAAAATCATAATACCCTATATGAAGTCTTCCTCCAACAGGTTGAACAATTCCCTTAGCAATAGAAAAGCCTAGTGTATTTTGCGGATTAAAAAGTTCAGTCTGAAAAGGTCCAAGTATTACAGATCCGTCTAAAAGGCCATCAAGAGCAAGCGCACTTGCCTTAAGGATCAATGAACCTGCATCGTGGCCTTCAATATGGGGGGGCTGATATGTCATTATAGGTGCTGCGCCTCCGTAATAGATCCCCTTATATTCATCAGTGATGCCATGTAACGGGTATTTTTTGACATAAAGGCCCATTATCTTGTCATATTCTATCCACTGGGGCGCGGCGCTTATGTCATAGATTTGGTTGCCACTCAATAATTTTGTTGTTTCGGCCAATCCCTCATCATAATAGATTCCGCCTCCGGAGAAATCTATCAAAGCCCCATCCCTCAGGATTATTTCTCCGGATGTTGCTTCTATGGAAACGTTTCCTCCGGTTGTGTTTTTTTCTATGGCCGACTGTTCTTCTGAAGTCAGGGAACCTGAAATGTTTCCGATCGATGAACCATTGTAGGCGTGAAACGTAATGTTTTCACCCGTCAGTATCCCTTCTTTCTGCCCGTAATCATCCCTTAATTCAACGCTGTTAAGCTGTGTCTCCAATATATTATTTTCTGCAGGAAGAACTGCCCATTCACCGCTAACATTGATCCTGCTTCCATTTGCCATATATACCCTTTTCTCTGCCGTGATGTCCACTTTGCCGGATGGGGCTTCAATAACACCATTCAGCTCGACGCTGTCTACCTTATCCCTGCTATCCTTGTTATACTGGGGAAGGGGATTCTCAGGATCCAGCCCCTCGATGACTATGCTGCCTTTTGGGTTTGTAAATGATTCATGTGCCACTTCCGGTGAATCACTGATTGGACAGGCGGTAATACTATGTTCGCCTGTTGTTACCTTTTCAGTGGCTAGAAGCTCGATATTTCCATTTCTCTTTACAGCGGTCACTGACCTAATAAGTCCTTCCTGCTTGACGATCCTGCCATATATGCCTGTAAGCCCTAGATCTGTAATGAGCTCGCCTGTTTCGAAATTTGTTGCCTCTCCGGGATTTGTTTTGACATTGACAACCCTGGCTGATCGCGACGTCCCTGGATTAAGATCAAAGGGGCTCAGGATTTCGATCTCAGTTCCAGCAGCGAGGCCGATTTGTCCAATAGGCGCGTTAATTGTCCCATAATTTTCCACGAAGGGGGCGAATAAAAAAACAGCCCCCCCGTCTTCCGTTTCGATGAACCCGTGATTGGCTATAACAGAATCAAAAGGTGCGTTATTTTCGAGCCTGAATGTTAGCCTTCCCTGATTCAGCCATGTTTCCTCATTGATATCCAATGTGGATGCGATCAGGGAATGTATATTGATCCTTGCTCCAGGGCCAAAAAGGATGCCGTTTTGATTTATCAAATAGACCTTGCCATCTGCGGTGAGTTGCCCTAAGATTTGGCTGGGATTCTGATCATAAATGCGGTTCAGCGCCGACCAACTAATTTGGGGTACACCGTTTATGTCCCTCTGAATGAATTTGGTAGATGCATTCTCCCCTATATTGAATGACTCCCAGTCGATGATCGCCTTTTCTTCAGCCTGTCTAATCTCAAGCTGGTTATCAGCAGTCTGTTCAATGGCGGAGATCCCTTGCACTATTGTTTTTACCTGTGGAAGTTGATTGATAGCCGGTGTGGAGGTGTTCGAGCCATAAGATCCCGGGACCACGGGTTCTCCCAATAGACATGGAGAAAAAATAAATATGTGGGATATGACAAGAAATATCATGCTATTTTTTTTTGATTTTATATTTGCCAGCAATTTTTTCATGGAGACCCCCTTAGAATTGATATTTCAACTTGAAATATCCCTGTGTATCGCCGTTTTCAGTTTGATCGGTCTTGCTCAGCGCTATCCCCCAGTCAAGCTGACATTCAATATGACTGCCAATGCTGCCTCTGATGCCTATGCCCGCGCCATGAAGAAAAGTTTCTTCTTTGCTGGAGCTTCCGCTCAATCTCTCCATAATTTTTAATACAGCACCGTCATAGAAGACATGAAACGAGAGGCGGTCTTTTTCCCTAAATCGAAGCAAATGGGAAAGGTCTGGGCTTTTGATTTCCAGGTTCGTATGAATGGCATTATCTCCTGTCTCTTCGCTTTCCTTATATCCCCTAATGCTTTCGACACCTCCGGCTGAATACTGTTCATTTGATATCAGGGGCTGGTTTGTCAGTTGACCGTCCAGTTTCCACATCAATCCTGCCCCTTTTGGCAATTTCTGTATTCGTTCCAGTTCTGCAGTGATGTATAGATAATTTCCTCTGGCCTTATACCGCTTTGTTTCAAACTCGCTTTCCTCTGTGACCAGCCCACGAAAAACCATATGCAGAGACGTATTCAGGTGTGTTGATCCAAACGAGTCCATATTGGATGCGCTGTAGGATAAAAAAAGGGGAAGATACTTGACCGGGGTGAAGATATTTTCATCCTCGTTTTTGAAACCTATGGTTTCCTCAAAGTCCTTGTAATCAAGGCCAAATGAGGCATTGTGGACATATTGTCTTCCCTGCGGAAGGGGCATGACATACCTTGCCCCGAGAATTTTCCCCTTGCCTACGACTTGAATATCTCCAAAAGCGGTTGTTTCACTATCTGATTCAATAAGATAGCATGCAATCGCATGACGTATATTCCAAGGCGGTGAAAATATATAGGAAACAAGGATGGACTGAACTTCATCCATATTTTCAGGAGAGTTATTATACTGCAAGGAAATAGAATGGTCCTTCTGCCAAAGATCATCATAACGGAGCATAGTGGTTGTTCTTAAATCTGATGTGGCGTGTGTTGATCGGTTATTCAACTCGAAAGATCCGTGTAAAGGGAGGCGGTCTTTTACCCTGAGTTCGACATCGATAGCGCCTAATTCTTTCCCAGGGATGATGACAGGCGTAACCTGAAGATCCCTTCTGCTATTAACAAGAGCCAATTCTTCTTTTAGCTTTGGGAAATAAACAACCTCGCCTGGCTGCAGGGCGGAGAGTCGATTCAGAATCTTTTTGCGCGTCACAAATCGATTTCCAGAAATCTTTACCCTTCTTATCCTGCTTTCAATGACTTGAAGTATTACTTCACCCTCTTCAACGGTTTGCTCCGGTATATTGACAAGCACGGTTGGATATCCACGGTTATGATAAAGGTTTTCCAAAGCCGATCTTGCCTTTTCAACATCAGAGCCGGTCTTATCATCACCTTTGAAATCCGAAAGTAAAAGATCTATATCCATTTCACTAAGAATAGTATTCCCCTGAATTACGAAATCCCGAATCTGGAAGGTCACCTCATCCTCCTCTGCACTTGCCGATGGAGTAAAGTACAGGAAAGAAATAATAATGAACGGGATCAGGGATAAAGGGATGAGGTTTTCTGCAGCCTGTTTAAGCAATTATTTAATTCTTTTCTTAGAGACCGTGCATCTAGATATGTATCTATCCTGGAGATAATCTCCAAATCAGGATTAAGAATAACGATCAGTGGATAACTATCCTGATGATAAATGTCTTTAAAGATGCCCTGTTCATCGGAATTTATCTTTAACCAGATAAATTTATCCTTGAGCGACTTAATCAATGGATGCTGGAAGGTTTCCTGGATCATCCTTCGCGACCACTGGCACCAGTCGGCGTAGAGTAACAAGAGTATTGGTTTGATCTCATTCGCTCCCATCTCAAGCCCCTTTTCGTGGTTTTCCAGCCAATGGATTTCCATTTCTCTTAAACTGGAGGCCTTTGTGATGGAAACCACTTCCACATCTAAGAGGATATCCCTTCCGGCAAGCGGGTGGTTAAAGTCTACAACAAAATTTTCATCATTCGCGCTGACAATCATTCCTTCCTTTCCATCTATGATAAAGGGGGCGCCTATGCTAGGCCTAAGTGTGAAAAGTATATCATCCCCATCCAAATGTATTTCAGTGGTTCCAAATCCGTCTTCGGATATTTGTCCATCCTCGGCGATCATTTCCAGCAGTACATCGTTATCCTTAACCTCCGCCACTACCGCTTCAAAATAGGGATTCATCTGTACTATATCATCAGGCATTGGAGGTTTATTATATCTCTGGTCGTATTGCTCCAGGGGTATTCGAATTGTCCTTGGCACCCTCTTTATCCTTGAATAAGTCTTGATTTTATTTTTGTCTTCATAACCAAATGCCTTTTCACAAGGTAGGGCAACACGTTTTTTCTCACCGATTGTTAAGCCCGTCAGCACCTCATTCAATCCAGGCAAATCGGAAAGTTCCCCTACTATCAACTCTTCAGGAATAAATCGAATCGGCGCGTTATATTCGTTCAATTTGATTATCGAAGGATCATGGTCAATAGATTCTATGGTTGTTCGATAGACCCTTCCATCATTTGTGGTTATTGTATAATGGAACTGCACCAGATCCCCGGATTGTATTGTCCCGGGATCTTCGATGAATTCATTTTCGTCAAGGTAAATGGACGAGCGCATGGTATCGCTCTGCTTTGCCATATCAGCAGCCTTATGGAGTAAGGCAGTCGCATGTTCAAGGCGAGTTTGACCTATTTCTTCCAATCTGACATCGCATTTTAACCTTTCTCCGCCTAGAGGATTGCCGAAGTCAGTGGTTATAAAGGTATCATCTATTTTTATTATTCTTCCCACGTAAGGTCCGACCCTAACCAGGTCACCTTCCTTAACTAAAGGTTCAATTTCATAATGATCCTCCAGTTCGTGGACGATACCCATGCCAAACGGAGGGGCTGGGATTTCAGATCCATTTTGAGCTGAGATAGAAACTGATACCATTTTTTCATCAAAGGATTTTACTGTGCCGAAGAGCCCGGGATATACTTCAATCCTTTGCCCAATCTCCGGATATGTGCCTTTGCTGAGCTGAAGATAATTTTCTCTGGCTATTGCTTTCTCTTTCATTCTCTTCCAGACTCTGGCCATTATCAGAAAGCGTTCTTCCTGATTCGGATCCCCCAGGGTGTTGCTTTCTATATCTAAATGATAATCTTTCCCAATCTCATGCCCTTCAATCAAATGAGAGATTTTTTCTTCGATCTCTTTTTCAAATGGCTTTAAAAAATCTTTTGCGGATGTTGTTTTTTCTTCTCCTATGGTTATGGAACAAGGGGCATATACAGTTTGTGACAAAAAAACTTTCGATTTTATATTTGTTTCGTCCTCTGCAATTTTTTTTGATGTCGTAGCTGCAATAGAGCCATCTTGGAGCCGGCAGGTATAATTTACCATTACCTTATCCCAGCTTTTTACGACAGGATTCATTCTGGCGGAAGTGCAGCCAAAAAGAAAAACAAAGGCTATAAAAGGCGTTGTTGAAAAGAAATTTTTTTTTCTAAAACGATTCATATGATTTTCCTACACTTTTATATTTAAGATCACTGCTGTCCGGATAAATTTATAAATAATTTCGCAATACATTGATATTACGTATGAAAACTGATTTTTTTCTTTTTTCGATTAA
>JAFGSM010000211.1 GCA_016934595.1 bacterium
TGGTTTGCCAAAACCCTTTAATAACAGGAAACCCAGATGGTTTTTCAAGTATTTTTTATTCCTCTATGCAAGATCGAGGTATTAATTTGATTTTAATATCATTCCACACCCGTAAAACAGGACTTATAACCGTAATTAACATATATGATAACAGATTTTGGAACGTTGCTAATCCTGCTCTGTCCGACCAATCACCATAATCCCATACCGGCCGTCAGGAGCATTTCGGGCGTTTGACTCAATAAAAATAACCCTGATAAAAGGGACGGGACTATCCGTTACAAAAGGCACTTTGAACTCGGAGGAGCCTTTGGGACCTATGATAAGATTGCCTTCTTTAGTACCGTCAAAATAGATTTCTCCGGTTTCAGTGTCCTGGATTTTTGTGATAACAAGGGTTTCGCTTCCCTGATTCATCATCCTGAGGTTGAGATCGGTAACAGAACCTTTTCTGATATCGCCCAGTTTGAATTTCCTTGGTTCGACCCTTATTTTGGCAACCGATGCCGCGAGGACCGTCCCCTTAATAGTGATCACAACGTCATCCAGGCCGGGTATATCCGTACTGATGTAAATCCTTTTTTCGTAGGGACCTGGCCGGTCCCTGGTCTGATACACGATCCGCAACATCGTGTCTTCATCAGGTTTTAAAAGGCGCTTCCCGAGCACCCCTTCGGTGCAGGCTCAGGAGGAAACCAGATCCGTGATGCGGATATCATTCTCTCCGGTATTTTTAAGGAATACATTGGCAATGACCGGAACCCCTTCATTCACACTCTCAAGTTCAATCACTGTCTTATCAACGTGGAGTTTTAAATTGGAAGGGGATTTTAAAGGGGCAGTGGGTCGGTGAATCGGGGGAGCTGCTTCTTCCCCGTGGATAGACGCGATCTTTTTTTGATAATCAAAATTCGGATCCTGCCCCCTTGTATGACATGTCAGGCACAGATCTTTTGCAGGTGCCCTGATGATACTCCCTGTTGCTTCAGGCATATCCGAATGCCTTTTTCCAGGGCCGTGGCATGACTCGCATTGAACACCTGATAATTCCATGGTTAGTTCGGGATCAAGGAATCCGCCGGATTGCCCGTATCCCACCACATGGCATCTCAGGCAATCAGGGAGATCCTGCTGCCCTGACTTTGAGAGGCTTTCGAAGGCTCCGGCGTGTCTTGTTCCGAGCCATCCATCACGGAGTTCGGAATGACATTCGGAGCAGGCTTTCCATCCAGTAAATTGACCGTAGATTTCCGCCGGGGCGTTATGGCAGAGAAGCAGAACACCCAATATACCGGATAAAAAACAGGGAATTGTGTATTTCATCGTGGCTTTTAATGATCTTATATTTAGAACCGTGAAACCTGTCTTTATTATACAACCTATTCAGATATTATTCCGTAAAAATGGAGCACTTTATTTTTCTATAGGATAACTCTTTTCCTTCCAGCCCCTGATAGAGGGATCTGCCAGGATCTTGATATCCGAAAACCCAAGTTCCTGAAGCTGAAGAGCCAGATGATTGCTGTCGGCCTCACCTGGTCCGCAGTCACAATAGAGGACTATCAGCCCGTCTCTGGGCAGTTCCATGACCTCGGTTTCATCCAGCCTCATTTTAAATGGAAATGAGATCGCACCCTTGATATGCCCGCGGTCATACAACTTTTTCGGCTGGGTATCCAGGATGACAGCCTCCGAGTTATTGTCTATTAATGCCTTTAGTTCATCGATTGTAATCCGGGGAATCTGTTGTTCCTGGCTGTAAGCACAGGAAAAACCTCCCGGTATAGTTATAAGCAAAAGGATTTGAATGATATTTATTATGCACTTTTTTCTCATCTTATTATTTCTCCTATCCATAAATAACAAAACCGGAAAATATCCTTGGGCATTGGGACCTATCCTTTTTAACTGTTGAAAAGACATTGACAAAGCTAACGCCTGAAGCCATTGGGTGTCATTACCCCGATGAAGTCGCCGGGAGCAACTACATGCTCTCCTTTAAGTTCTCTTAAATATGCCCAATAGCCATCCGGCTCTTTATCAAGCGGCACCCCTTGCTCTATCATTGCCTTCCTTACAAGTTTTCCGTCAATATTTCTTGGAAGAATGTTGTCCTTCAGGCAGTATGAAGCCGCTGTTGCGGCAGCCTGACCAGTGGTCATTGAAGGTGCAATAACTCGCACTGCGGCTACAGCATTGAACTCTGCGGACACACATCTGCCGGCCACAAAAAGGTTATCGATTCCCAGGGGAACCAGTGACCTGTATGGAATTTCGCAATAGTCTCCGGGATTCTTTCTGGCCTCATATCCTCCCGGCTTACCAAAGGGGTGCATTTCATCCGAACACTGTGCAGGTCTGCAGACCGCAGCTCCTTTGGGTTCATTTAAATGGATATGCCTCATAAATCCCAGTTTTGGACTGGTTGGATGATGGGTGTCATAAAACTCAGGAAATCTGGCGATCCCGTCCTCGAATTTAGTGGCACATGCTATATCTTCATCCTTAAGAATATACTCACCAATTATCCGCCTTGAATCCCGGACTCCATGGAGAGAGGCGACACTTGTCACCCTGGCCTTTTCAAATCCTGTAAGATACTTTTTAAAGAACTTTTCTATCCAGGTTATCTGTTGCCGCTGCTCAATAACCTGTCTTGTAAGATCTTCAACATCCAGATTGCGGGTATGGAAACTATGAGTCGTGATAACGTTCACATCAGCATCGTCCTCAGGCGTTCCCGGCACAATATAGATCAAGGCCGTTGGAAAGATAAAGAACGGCAGATCACCATTTTCCACGGCCTTTTCTTCAAGTTCTTCGATCAGGGACATCCTTGTCGGGATCCTGTTATCGGCTGTTTCCTTTGCTGTCCATGCCTTGACTGCTTCATTATACATGGACATGTTCACGTTTGCCATTCTGAAAGCCAGGGTTGTGGACATGTTTAAACCGGCAAATTCCGGACTTCCAACATCATGGGGGACCCCTGCGTAGGCAGCCACATCCGCATCTCCGGTGGTATCTATAACAATCTTTGCGGCTATCCCCATCCTGCCGGATTTGGAGTGACAGACAACCTCTTTTATGTTGTTGTTTTCCACTACGGCATCAATTACATATGTACCATAGAGTATCTTTGCTCCTGCCTCTAAAAGCATATGCTCAAGTATAAGCTTGGCCCTCTCAGGATCAAAAGTGGGGAGGTGAGGACGATTATACAGATATCCTTCAGCATCAATTCTATCCAGCCACTCCTTGCAGTTTCCTTCCACCATTCCTGCTACTCCCGATATGTAGCCATTCGTTGCAAGACCGCCAAGGGAAATCTGGCTTTCCAGTAATAACGTTCTGAGGCCGGCACGGGCAGCCGTTAAACCGGCTGATACGCCTGCAACACCACCGCCAGCAACAAGAACATCCACGTTATAATTTTTAGAGGTAATCATAACCAAACTCCTCTATCATAATATCTTTATCCTCTTTGAAAACAAACATCTTTCCTTGCTCATAATGTTTTTTCGCAAGTTGAAAATGGTCTCCACTCAACCATGAGGATCAACAAAGGGGATAAACAGCATCTAAAGGATTAAAACTTGAAATGGTCTAATAAATAGTTTATTATAATAATTAAAATAATTCGAATGCTATTGCAAATCCGATAATGATGTCAAGACATTTATTGGAGCTATTGCCAATCCCTGGCGTTCTTTATTATCAAAATATATTGTTTTGCTTTAAAATCAGGGCAGGTATTATAACAAATTGAAATTGTTTGATTATTTATGGGTTAACGATTATGAGTGTGCAATTTAAACCGGTTAAAGCATCAAGGATCGCCCTGAGTGTTACCGAAGAACTCAAAAAAGCGATTCTGAACGGCCATTTTAAGGGAGGTGAGAAACTACCCCCTGAACGGGTTTTGAGCAAACAGTTTGAAGTAAGCCGGACGACGATTCGCGAGGCCCTTAGAACCCTGGAAAACGCAGGATTCATTAAGACACGTCTTGGTGTCACAGGCGGTGTTTTTGTAAAAGAACTCGGATCTGAGCCGTTCATAAATTCTTTTTATGACCTTTTTATGGCGAAAAAAATTTCCCATGAAGAGATATATCAGGTAAGACTTCTTATAGAACCGGAAGCTGCCCGTTTGGCCGCGCTTAAGATTACGCCTGCATATGGCAAAAAACTCAGAGAAAATGTCGACAATCGTAGATTCCACCTGATTCTGGCGGAGATGTCAGGTAACCGTTTCTTTAGACTGCTAGTTAAAACCTCATCAGATCTTATCCTGCCCTTTATAGAAGAGGCAAATTCGGAATACGAGCATCCGGAAGGCCACAGCACCATTCTTAAGGCCGTGCTGGCGGGCAATTCCGAGGCAGCCGAGAAAGCTATGAGAAAACACATCATTGATAATTATAAAATCTTCAAGAGAGTAAAAATTCCTGGGGTCAAGTCTACTTTTGGCACTTGATCAATTTAAGTCTTAGATTTTCAATACGATTTTTAAGTTTTTTGAATCCTTTTAAAACTAAGGATACGGGCCATTGATTTTGTGGTTGTCCACAAACGGATTGAATATAAAGGCTGTTGATCATCACGATTTTTTTTAAAGGGCAGACTGTATATATATTCAACTTGATTTTTAGTAATTATATTGTTAAAATTAAAAAAATTTGACATTTAAAGCTTTTTATATATAAAATAGCATTAGTTTAAGATGGTTTAAATAAGGTTCATCCCTTTTTTTGATTTAATTTTCATAAAGGTGATCGTCAATCTTGTTATCAAAGACCGTTTGAACTCGTCTTATTGTAGTACAATGACTGATAAAAAAACCCCATAGAGAATCACTTTCCAGAGAAAGCTGCCGGCGGCGCGACTTTGTCCTTCCTTGGGTAAATGATTCAATTCTTTTGACCAATCCTTATCGGTCGTTCCCTGTATCAAGTTTTTATTAATAGGCTGTTGATTTAGTAATATTATCTTTGAATATGGTTTTTTCATGTGATAAGGAGCACCACTGGTTGCTCCCTGAATAACACAATTCCTGGGAATGGCCAGGAATATCCATTTGGTTTACTGCAGGACATGTTTTTGTTCGATATAGGATCGGCTGCAATGGTTTAACCTTTGTGTATGGTTCAAAAGCATTTAATATCAAAAGCGACACTCATAGGAGTCCCTGTTCAGTGATTTTGATGTTTGACGCTATATAGAAATTGACGCACCGGCTTAAAAGCGTATCAGTACGACAGGAGGCACGATGTTTTGGAAAGGGACTCAAAAATCAAAAAACGGAACCGCTAAGGTTGAGACTTTTGCATACGGCATTCACGCCCTTTACGCCCGCCACAGGGCGATAAGAAAACTTAAACAGACTCATCCTCCCACGTACCATGGATTTAGGGTCTGGCCATCAAGCTGGCTATTGATGGATTTTTTAAATAAGCGAGGAATACCAAGGGGTTCTCATGTCCTGGATGTAGGATGTGGCTGGGGATTGGGCGGCATCTATTGCGCAAAAAATTATCATGCAGCCGTAACAGGTATTGATATCGATCCGGAGGTTTTTCCCTATTTACGGCTACATGCACAGATTAACAATGTAAAAATCCATACAATGGTAAA
>JAFGSM010000018.1 GCA_016934595.1 bacterium
ATCGCAATAAAGGTATATTCAAGATTCAAGTAATACCCTAAAAAAGCCCATCTTTTTAAAAGAAAGCGGTCATAATGAGAATTGCTGCTATTACATTCTATTTTATTTTTCCGGCTGGGTCGCCAAAGAGCGTAAAAGAGCTGACCATTTCACCCGTGCACCCGTTTGCATATGAGGCAATCTTTGATTGTGTCGTAATATAGCCCAGGCTGTCTTGTCCCTGACCGAATATTCTGGAAAAAATCTCCCTGTTAAGGATCTTATGCTCCCACAGATAGCTTGTGCTGCTTGGCGAGAAACATGCAAACGCCCCGCTGTTCTGGGCTGAAATAAACCCTTCTGCAAGGCAGTAATAAAAAGGTTGTGAAAAAAAACCGTTAAGACAGGTCATTGTTATCAGAAATGTCAGGTTGTCTTCATTGGTGAGAGATGCAAGATCGGAGTATTCAAACAGCATCTCTCCTGCCCAGTTCTGTACAGAGCCGTGACCGACATAATTGGTTATCATCACCCCGCTGTTTATGCCTGAAATGATCGCCTGGGTCGCATCATCCACAATGCCAAACTGGTCAAGATAAACCTTCCTGGTTGTATATCCGGGAGGAAGATAATATACCAAATCGTCGTTCAGTGTCTCAAACCCCGGGTCAATATTATCCGCAACGAGCATGACGCTTTTTTGTAAATCGCTTAGAGATGCCTCATGGCTGATGATCTTGTTTACTATACCTGACACAGTTTCCGCCCTGTCCCCAGGTATCCTCCCGATAAACATATCAGGCAGGATATCCTCGCCCTGCACGCATACGTACCAGTTATCGTCAGGTGTTAGCCCTATTTCGGTTATGGAAAGATGGGCAGGGACACGGTTTTGTTTTTCGGTGCCGTAATAATCCCTGTAATCCAGATTGGCGTCCCCGATCAAAAGCACATAGGTTGGGGCGGGGGGGATCCAGTTTTCAAAGGTATATCTCAGGAAATCTTTTATCGCCGAAGGGTCGAAAATGCCGAAACTGAACTCATTGTATATGTCTTCAGCGCTCACAGCTATTGCCCTCAGCCCCTGGTTTTGGCGAAGCAGCCGCAGGGGTTCCACAGCAGGAAGAAATCCTCTCGGGGTTATAATAATATGGTCTGCCCCTTTTTGAGGATTTTTGAGGTTTCCTGGCTGCCATAGCTCGACCTTTTCAGGCTTTTTTATCAGGCTGGCCGCCTGGATGAGATAGGTATTCGGGCATGATATCATCTCCTGAAACACTGCCTTGTATTCCGGGCCATCTGCCTGGATAGAAAAGTTCAATACCTCTTTCACATCGTTCGGGTCTGTGATATTGCAGATTATCACATCGGGGCTGGAGAGCCTTTTTACCTCTATCTGGCTGCATCCTTCTTTATCGATGGCAAAGGTCAGTTTGTCTTCCACTGCCTCAAGAAGTCTATGAAAATCTATCTCTATCCAGTTCAGATAGATGATATCCAGGGTTGCGCCCGTATCACCTGGTGATTCTATTCTAACCGTGTTGTTTCCATCGATAAGGATATCCGAAGAGATTGTCATCTCCTGTATATACGCTATCGTTCCGTCCCAGAAGGCATCGCCGATCTTTGTTCCATTAAGATAGATCACGGTATGGTGATTCGGGTGGGGTGATGCCGTTGACCTGCCCCTAAAGCCGATCTTAATGGTGGCCTCGGTCTGTTTCCTGTCTATGGAGGGGATTTTCACAAGATATTCTCTTGTTTTAGGAGCGGTTATCTTTTCCCAGAACCAGCAGTCTTCATCTTGGGCTCCTGGCATAGATGGCCATATCTCGTGATTCTCCTCAAAATGGAGATGCCCTTTGAAGGAGTCTGTTATCTCCCCTTGGACTGTGATCCCTCCGTTTATGTACGAAACCCTCTTGCCCTTTGTCTTTCCTGGGGATAGCCAGTAGACCATAGTGTCAGTTAAGGTATTGTCCATACCCTCTCCATAAAATTCGATAGAATCGCCAGGACTGACCCTGTCACCCCTTTTGGAGATAACCTTGATCGCCACTTCTTCTCCCTGGTAAGTCAACCGGAGTGTCTCAAGATCGATAGGGAAGGGTGCGCATGCATTGGGGTATATCTCCAGATACCCCTTGAATATCTCAAGTGCGTCTTCAGGGGTGCATACACCATCCCCGTTCACATCGCTGTTGACAGCTTCGCAAGGTATCCCGCACGCAGTCGGGCATATTCCAAGATACGATTCGAATGCGCAAAGGGCATCCATCGGGGTGATCTCTCCATCCTTATTCACATCGGAATCCCCATTCATTAATTCATACCTGTATATACCATCTTGTTTGATCTCCATCCTTACAGAGGTATATTTCTCTATCGATGTTTCCATTGTGTGCGGACTTTGAAGGAAGCGGCTATTGTCTTGCTGATAATTGATCAGGAGATGTTCGGCTATATCTTCATATCCTGAAAATCCTGGAATGGGTTTCGCCCTTAATTGCTGTCCTGCCAAGCTGACAGATGAATCCCGTAGCAAAGGGGTTTCGAATTCGATTATTATGCGGATCCTTGTAAAATAGCGCAGCTCTTTTGTGGCGGGGTTCCACTGGAAAGGGTTTATTGTGATGCGGCTGAAGTGCGTGTCACGGAGCATGCCCTGCGAGTCTATTTCCGCAAGCCTGCCTGGGAAAAACCCCTGCAAGTCATAGACTGCGTTATCGATGAAAAATTCCCTGTAAATCTCCCCTTTATCCGTATTAACCGGCCTGGGTACAGGATAGATCAGGCAATCTGGCAGACATTCATAAGCATCTTCAACGATCCGGATATCTGCCTTTCCTTCCAGGGGCGTTTGGATCAGCAGGGACTTTAATGGAAGATCAGGGGAACCTGCCCTGGATGTCCTTGCCCACCCTGGCAGATCGATCCTTTTATAGACGCCTCCAGGGCCTTTTACCTCCTCCATCCTGAAGGCGGGGAGCGTCATTTCAATAATCAGGCCGTATTCATCAGAAGATAATACGGCAATGTCCTGCTGACCGGAAAGCGCCTGTCTGAGAGGCATTATCCCTATCATTATTGTCAGCAGAACGGATATAAATATCTTATAATGTGCCTTATACAAGGCTCAGCACCATATCCTTCATTGCATCAAGCCTTCCTGCGGACAGCCTGTAACATGGGACGCCCTCCAAAAGCCCGTTGATCTCCATGAAAAATCTGCCGGGCGAATCCTGATATCTCACTGCTGATACGGTATCACTATTATTATGTTTAATATCCTGCCTTAAGCCGCTCAGGAGATGAAAAGCTGCCCTGTGGTTGGGCATCGGGGTTAATAAAGGCTCCTTTGAGAAATCCGGGCAGACATCATCCGCCCTGTATATATTCCATATCCGGTTACTATATTTTGACACGAGATATCTTATCTTTTGATCAAAGCCCATGCCTCTGTTATATTTAATAATCAATCCGGAAAAGGGCTCATCGCCGGTGACTTCAAGATCGATTATGTTGGGGAATCCTCCTGGGGAATGGCCATCCTCTGCTTCCTGATTAATATTTATAAATTTGTTTATATTCATAAGTTCTTTTATGAACCCATCCCTTGCTTCCTCCTTCAGCCCGATTTCGATCCTGCATGTGTTTTCCTGACCGTCTCCAGTGTCAAGGAAGATCAGGCATCTTGCGGGGCATGGCCTGTCAGCTACAGGATATCCGGTTTTTTCAGGGCTGATCGGTGATTTGCCGCCACGGTTTTTTCGTTTATCCCTGGCGGCGGGCGATTCTCTATCCAATAGGCTTATTCCCCCATTATTTCCGGTGGTACGCTGTTGCCTATCCAATACGCTTATGTGCCAATTGTTTCCGGCTACAAGCGACCGTTTTTTCAATACTTTTATGCTTGCACTATCCGGGGCTTGGTTAAGGCGTGAAAGAACCGATGTCCCGATGCAAGGGGATTCTTTTGATATCCAGATGCTTCTCGGGAACGGATGCACCAGTTTTGTCCTTTTGTGGATGGGACAGAAGTCGTCTGAAAGGAAGGTGAAACCTCTTTCAAGTATCTTCAGTGTCAGGGTGGTCTTTCCTGCCCCGGGCGGTCCGGAGATTATCAATGCCTTCCCTTCTTTTGCAACGACACCCGCATGAAGCAGTATAAAATCCCTGGTATTTTCAAACAATTCCCTGAGGATTATTTGAAAGGCATAAGATGCAGGTTTCGGATGGCCTTTCACCGGAAATAATCTGTCATTTATCCGCACACATGGGGATTTATCATCCCCATTCAGATCGATCCGGCATAATAGCATCCTCGTGGCCCTGGCTGCCCCTGTCCTGAACCAGGAATAATCCCTGTCAAACAGTTCGAGAAATTCCTCAGAATCGGATTCAAGGGAAATCCCAACGTCAAGGATATGATAAAATGATCTGTAGTATCCTGATGTTTTTTTCAATAGCATAGGGATATTCAACTATTAAAAATCAAAAACGGATTGGATTTCCTGGTTAAGTATCCTGTCGAATGCATCTTTGTAAGCCCTCTTCCTGTAGCCGCAAAAATCATCCGTGTCCCATATAGTCCCCTTGTGGTCAAGGGCCTGTCCCATGCATCCTGCCTGGCAGAGGTTTCGCCATTCGCACCGGCTGCACTTCTCTATCTTATCCCTGCGATCAGAAAGGGCCTGGCATATCCGCTTCATCTCCTCTGACTCTACAATCCCGGAAAGCCGTTGTTTATATATATTTCCGATCCTGAATCCGTCCCGCATCATAAGGACGCAGGGGTATGCGTCACCGTTGCTGTCAACCACCACACGCCTTCCAACAGGACACCACAGACCGTCAGGTGGCGCATCCTCAGGCAGCTTAAGCAGAAATCCGCTCAGGCCGCAGCTTATTTCAATGGAGCTTCCCCCCTCGGCTTTTAGCCTTGCCGCATCCTTATAAAAATGCTCAAGGTTTCCCAATTCAAGACCCGAACTGATCCCGTTCCATTGGGTGCACGCAGTGCCAAACCTTCTGAGGGGCAGAAAACGTACCTTTGGGACACCCAGGGCCTCCCCCTTTTCAATAATGCCGAACAGATCACCGATATTCTGCCTCATGACTGTGGCGGAAAGGTTGAGCCTCTCTCCTCCCCCTGCCTCCTGAAGGTTATGGATAGCTGTAACAACCTTGAGAAAAACCCCTTCCCCACGGATGGAATCGTGGACTGCGATGTTTGATCCATCCATGCTGAGCTGTATGTAAACACCGTGGCCTGCAAGAAATCCGGCGCATTCCCTGTCTATCAATGTGCCGTTGCTGAGCACGCTTACTGTAATTTTTTTGTTTTTGGATGAGTGCCTGATTATCTCCTTTATGCCTGGGTGAAGCAGGGGCTCCCCTCCGCTCAATGTAAGGCTTTTTCCGCCATATTCTGCCAACTGGTCTATCATGGAGATTACAAGGCCTGTGGGAAGTTCCTGCTTATGAGTTTTCTCAGGCGAGGAGAAGTAGCAGTGGGGGCATGCGAGGTTGCACCTGTCTGTAATATGGAGATAGAGGGAATTCGCTGAAGGCATCCTCTGCATACATGGAGATTCTCCCATACTGTAAAATCCCATTTGACAAAGCCTTGAGGAAAAGCAGGAGATATCCCTTGCTGCTGATTCATAAGATATCCCGTACCTGTTTGTCAGGCCGGCGCATATATCTTTCTCGTCCTCGCACCTGTTCAGGGCATTTATAATTTCGAGGCCTGTGGAGTTGACAACAAACCACTCAGGGTTCTCTTTGTGGAAGACAACCCACCTTTTTCCTCCCCCCTCTGAATGGGACGGATATGTGTAAAAAGACTCTGACACGCCCATATACCCTGTGAGTTTGATGTTATGTATGATATATCTTATTATTGAATATTATTATACTTCATCCCATCTTTGATGAAAAGTGAAAATCTATGAATCTTCGATTCAAAAAGGGGCATGAAAATCACTTTTTTTTATCATTCCCGGCGAAAGACGGAATCCAGAATATTCAGATCAAAGGGATAAGGTCATATTACCTTGAATGATGAACGGTCAATATATCATCAGGCAGTAACGCTCCACAGGCAAGGGGCATACGAAGAGGCATACAGGCTTTATAATCAAATCCTTGAAAAAAACCCTTCCCATCCTGGGGCATTAAAGGGATTGGGCTTTTTGTTTTATCAGCAAAAGAGGTTTCCTCAGGCTGAAGGCCTTTTGAGAAAATCACTTGAGCTTGATTCATCTGACATGGACAGCCTCTGCATGCTGGGGCGGATATCCCTGGAAACCGGAAAATCCCATGCCGCTGATTATTTCCAGCAGGCGCTTTCATTGCAGCCTGGCAGCTCACAATTAAAGCTCCTGCTCGCCAAGGCCCTCATGCAGGATAAGCATTATGATCAGGCCGAAGCCCTGCTTAAGCAGATACTCTGCCATGAGCCTGACCACCTGGGCGCATTGAATACCCTCGCCAGGATCATGCAGTCACATGGCGATAATGGGGCTGCTATGGATCTTTTCAGAAAGATACTGGAACTAAGGCCGGGTCTGGCAGAGGCCCATTTCAACCATGCAAGCATGGCGCAGTTAAGCGGCGATATGGACGTGGCAGTATCCGGATATAAAAAGGCCATAGAGTTAAAACCTGAATGGACCGCACCTTACAGGGAACTGTCATCCTGCCTCATCAAGGGCGGCAGGATCGATGAGGCCATAGAACTGCTCAAGGAAGCGGTTAGACTTGCCCCGTCTGAGGTGGAAAATCATCGCAGCCTTGCCTTTTTGTACCAGAGATTGAACGATTTTGAGAAGGCTATAGCCTGCAATAAGACCGTCCTCCGCCAAAAGCCTGACCATGCGGATGCCTTGCATGACACCGGAGTCGCCTATATCATGCGCGGGGCGTTTAAGAATGCGATCCCGTTTCTCAGGAAGGCGTTCTCCATAAATCATCAGGCCCAGACCGCCTATTGCCTGGGCGATGCGTACCTGAATGAAAAGGATGTACATGCAGCCCGATTCTGTTTTCAAAAGGCCGTGGAAATAGACGCGGAATACTACCCTGCCATTTATCAATTGATTGGTTTGAGGGCGAGGGAATGCGACTGGTCGCAGAGGGAAGAAGATCGGACCCTGCTTTTTGAGACATTGAAAAGTCATATTGGGAGCGGAAGGTCGAACCTGAACATCCCGCTGGTTGACCTGGGTTGTTTTGACCTCCCTGCTGATCTGAATATCAGGGTCAATAAGTTATATGCAGAGGGTATAAGACAAAGAATCGATATGCTTCGGGGAAGGCTTTCGTTTGACCGCCAAAGACACGCAGAAAAAGAACGTCTGCATATCGGCTATATCTCGCCGGATTTCCGGAAACACCCTATGGGAAGGCTGATAGCAGACATCTTTGGCATGCACGACCGCAGGTGTTTCAGGGTATACGGCTATGCCCTGACCACTGCGCATCAGGCAGACCCCTGCCGCAGGCGGATAAGAGAGGGGTGCGATGTATTCGAGGAGATTGCATTCCAATCAATAGCAGATGCAGCCCAGAGGATTCATAGTGACAACATTGACATACTTATCGATCTCGCCGGATACACCACTTACACACGTACGGAGATACTCGCCCTTCAGCCTGCTCCTGTTCAGGCACTCTTTCTTGGCTATCCCAATACGATGGGGGCGGATTTTGTGCCCTGTATGATAGCGGATGAGTGGCTTGTGCCGAAAGAGCTTGAGCGTCAATATTCTGAGAAGATAATCCGCCTGCCGCATGCCTTTATCGGATCGTTGCATGGACGAAATCCGGAGAAGACAGGCAGGGAAAGGCATGGACTGTCTGAACATGCCTTTGTGTTTGCAGCCTTCAACCGCCCGGAAAAGATCGAACCCTTGATATTCAGTACATGGATGGACACACTCAAAGCAGTTCCCGACAGTGTCCTGTGGCTGAACGGAACGGAAAGGGTGAAGCAAAACCTCAGAAATTCGGCGCAAAAGCAAGGCGTTTCCCCTGACCGTCTGATCTTCTCAGGGTGGGCTGAATATGATGCATTTTTGGAGCGCCTAAGCCATGCGGATCTTTTTCTTGACACGCTTTATTACAGCGCAGGGGCAACGGCTGTAGATGCTATTTCAATGGGCCTTCCCGTGCTCACATGCACAGCCGGCTCTTTTGCATCCCGAATGGGGGCAAGCGTTTGCGCGGCCTCAGGCATGCATGAACTTATCTGTGACAATCTTAAGACCTATATGGAAAAGGCGGTCGAACTTGCTCTGAACCCTGGCCTGTTGGCAGAGATGAAGGATAAACTTATCACCATGCCTGAGGGATTGCCGCTTTTCGATACAGCCGCTTTTGTTAAAAACCTGGAGGATGCCTTATGGCGGTTATGGCTGGACGGGGGTGTCTGATCCAGGGAATTCCAATTAGTGCATGAATGAAAACCCCGATTTTAAGGATCGGTCAAGGACATTTTTATCTCTATAGTCATTTGAGAGAGCTAAATCAGTTTCATGGGATCAAGATTGTTGACGCCAAAACATTTTGAGAATGGCTGTTCAATTGACAATGTGTAATGGATTTTGTATATTCTCAATAACATGCAACAAAAAGAAAGAATTAATAATATAATAGAAAAGTGTTTCTGGGAATATAATTTTAAATATTCTGATATCGAAAGGTTAGTGAATAGTACTGATCTGCGGGAAAGGAAATTCTTATTTGAAAAACTCCTTGAAAATAGTAATGATATTTTAAATGATCTAACTATATTTTCTAAGGAAGATTTGGTTGATTTGATCAAGAGTTATAGGGTTCCAAAATTTAATTTTAAATATTTAAATAGAAGATATTTAATAGTAAAAAACTATTTTACTGGCGAAAAAGTACATATACCGGGGTTATCATGGTAGATTATGATAAACTTTATTACTTGCAAGATAGGGTGTTGCATATTATTTTCGAAGAAGAGAGTGAATTTTATTTAACAGGTGGAACTTGTATAAGCCGGTTTTATTATGCAAAGAGATATTCTGACGATTTAGATTTGTTCACTAATTTTTCAAATACTTTTCCTTTCTCAATTAAAGAAATTTTACAAAGATTAACAAAGAAAAATTTATTTTATTCTATAGATACGGAAACAAAAGATTTTTTGAGAATCACTGTGAAGGAACAATCATGTCCTTTACAGATTGATTTTGTGAATGATAAAGTTAAAAGATTTGGTAAAATTCTAATAAGGGACAATATTAATATTGATAATTTGAATAATATCTTATCAAACAAATTAACAGCGGTAATTTCAAGGGATAATCCTAAAGACATATTTGATATTTATCTGATTGCATTGAAAGAGACTTTTGATTGGAGTGAAATATTGCTTCAGGCAAAAGAAAAGATGCATTTTGAGAAAGAGAATCTAATATTTCGATTACATAACTTCCCTGCATTCTTATTAAAAAAACTACATTTAATTGATAATAATTTCCTTGATAATTTTTCTGAAAATTTTGAAAAAATAACAAGAAATATTCTTGAGGAAGCAAAAAATAATCCCAACAATCTAAGCTAAGGGGGGACAATCGCCTCTGACCCCTCTTGAAAAAAATTATGTTCCGGCTTTCGCCGGAATGACAAAAAGATAATCAGCATTTTCGGATAGGCGCTATTAAGCAGTCTGCTTGAAGGAGAAGACAAATCGATGTGTTTCAGGAAATGTGACGGAAACGGTTTCTTCTTAGAAGGGGTTTTCATTGAAGAGGAGGTTTTGGATTGGTACCGTTTGAGTCCATCGGAACGTTTTAGCGAATCACTGAAGCTATGGGAAATCTTTGTCCTTCTTGGGTGGAATTATAATCCAGAGCCCGATACACAAAGCCCTTTTTACTTTCCTGAATAACAGGGTTAAGTCGCCCCTGATTGGAGGGCAGGCATGCATCCTGTTCGGATTATTAGCCCAATATATCACCTGCCAAGGATTTTTATAAAGCACCCTCCGCTTTTATCCTCCTTCTCTCCTTCAACTCCCTCTTGATGATTGACCTCCGCCGCCTGGGCAGCATCCGTGTTTTCCTTTGCCTGCACCGGAGTATAGAGTGTCTTGATATTGCCTGCTGAATCTATCTCTTCAAGGCGGTAGTAATAGGTCTTGCCAGGCTCAATATTAGTGTCCTCAAATGTATACACAGCCCCTTGAGCGGCATTGCCCTGTGCAGGGATGGGTGTCTTTGTTATGAGTGTGAATGGGCCTGACGGGTCTTCGGCCCTTAGGATGCGGAATCCTGCAGAGTCCATCTCAGACAGAGTTTGCCATGTAATGAGCATTACGTTCCCTGATGGGGTTGCAGAGAATCCTGCAAGCTGGGCAAGGAGCACGTCTCCGTCGTTTATGTAGTAATTGACGACACCATATAATTCGCCAATAAATGCGTCCATCTTTTTGTCATTGTCTATGTCAACAAATGCGGGTGTGGAACAAGAACCTAAATCAACCCTGTCGAAGGGGTTGTCCGTGCCCGTATTTTCTGTGAAAGCAGGGATGCCTGCCGTGCCTGTATTTTTATAGTACTTTATCGTTCCATTGTCCTCCCCGATAAAGGCGTCATAGTCTCCATCCCCGTCTATGTCCACAAAGGAAGGAGAGGAGTAAGAACCTACATCAACTCCGTTAAAGGGGTTTGATGTGCCTGTCTTTTCCGTGAAATCTGGTGAGCCTGCAGACCCTGTGTTTTGGTAATATTTTATCGTACCATAGAGCTCCCCGATAAAGACATCGTAGTCTCCATCGTTGTCTATGTCCACAAAAGAAGGTTTAACAAGATAATATCCAACCCCCACGCCGTTAAGAGGGTTATCGGTGTCCGTCTTTTCTATGAAAGACGGGGATACTGCCGTTCCAGTGTTTTCATAGTACTTTATCATCCCATCGTACACCCCTATAAATGCGTCATAGTCCTCATCATTATCTATGTCCACAAACGCAGGGGCAGATTGATCTCCGGCATCCACACCGTTAAAGGGATTTTCGGTGCCAGTAATTTCCGTAAACGCAGGGGAGCCTGCCGTGCCTGTGTTTTTATAATAGTTTATAATACCATCGTACTCCCCTATAAATGCGTCATAATCTCCATCATTGTCTATATCCAAA
Organism: bacterium; assembly: GCA_016934595.1. Lineage (GTDB taxonomy): Bacteria > SZUA-182 > SZUA-182 > DTGQ01 > JAFGSM01 > JAFGSM01. The sequence continues at coordinate 11,156 of JAFGSM010000018.1, forward strand.
AACGCAGGGGCGGATTGATCTCCTACATCCACGCTATTGAAGGGGTTATTGGTGTCAGTAATTTCCGTAAACGCAGGGGAGCCTGCCGTGCCTGTGTTTTTATAATAGTTTATAATGCCATCGTATTCCCCGATAAATGCGTCATAATCCCCATCACCGTCTATATCCACAAACGCGGGTGCAGAGTTATACCCGGCATCCAAGCCGTTAAAGGGGTTATTGGTGTCAGTAATTTCCGTAAACGCAGGGGAGACTGCCGTGCCCGTGTTTTTATAATAGTTTATAATGCCATCGTATTCCCCGATAAATGCGTCATAATCCCCGTCTCCGTCTATGTCCGCAAAAGAAGGGATGGAATGATCTCCGGCATCCGCGCCGTTAAAGGGGTTATCGGTGTCAGTAATTTCCGTAAACGCAGGGGAGCCTGCCGTGCCTGTGTTTTTATAGTATTTTACCGTTCCATTATTCTCCCCGATAAATGCGTCATAGTCCCCATCGGCATCTATGTCCACAAACGCGGGTTTTGAGTAAGATCCTATATCCACGGTGTCAAAAGGATTGGCTGTGCCTGTAATGGGTGTAAACTCAGGGGAGCCTGCGGTGCCTGTATTCTGATAGTATTTTATCGTCCCATTTTCTTCCCCGATAAATGCGTCATAGTCTCCATCACCATCTATGTCCACAAATGTAGGGGCAGAATAAAATCCGAAATCCACGCCGCCAAAAGGGTTGGCTGTGCCTGTGTTTTCCGTGAAAGCAGGGGATGCTGCCGTACCTGTGTTTTCATAGAACTTTATCGTTCCACCCTGCTCCCCGATAAATGCGTCATAGTCTCCATCCCCGTCTATGTCCACAAATGAAGGGGCGGAATGATTTCCAACATTCACGACGTATAACGGGATATCGGCCCCTGAATTGGTGAAGTGCACGCCTGCCGATGCCTTTGGTGAAGGAAGCGCCATGATC
>JAFGSM010000019.1 GCA_016934595.1 bacterium
ATAACCGTATAACCCGCCATACTGCCCGCCAAAACCGCCGTAAAGACCAATGCCCCCATAAAGACCATAGAGCCCCAGGCCGCCGTAATATCCGGAGTAAGGATATCCGGCATATCCGCCATAGTAACCAATCCCAGTCGCGTGTGCGCTTACAGAACTTGCAGGATATGTGACGCCAGGATATCCGGCATATGTGTAACCCGATGGATAGCCCCCGAACACCGGCCATCCTGTATAATAATAATTTTGGGTAGTGCCGGAAGCATTGGATTTAGGATCAGGATCAACCACATTTTGGCCCTTTATATGGATAAAATCATTTGTCCAGTTTTGACGTATTTCTATTTCAAACAAGTCAGCAGAATCGTTGGATGCCCATCCAGGCTGATACAAGATATGGACATTGGGATCAATATAGACAGAATAAGGGGGCTCGATAGAATTCTTATCCAGCAAACGTATATCCCCGATGTAACAATCGATTCCCCTGAACCCTATTTTTGTTATACCTTTAAACCCGGGTATTATCTCTGCTATATCCAGCTTGTCTATCAAGCAGGGAGTGTCTTTGGAAGGATTTAAATTTGTATTAAGATAAGATGAGGGCAATGATATATTGTATAAAAAATCCTGTTTAGAAACCTTATACTCTGTGCCAGGATAAAATTTTAATAATGCCTTTGGCATCTGGGCATCATTTGTATCAACCATTACCAGAAATTGAAAGGTATCGTTTATCAGATATCTAAAACTCAAGATGGATTTGCCTGATATCTCATTGTCATAATTCCCTTTAGATGCCTTTAGATCCAAACTGATATATGAGGTTATACTGCCGGCCCCATACGCCCTGCCTATTCCTGAAAAGATTACAAGCTGAAGGGTTAAAAGAAGGGCCAAAAAATATATCTCTGCTTTTTGTGGTCTCCTATTAAAACAATATCTGTACATATCTTTTTCTTCCTAAGGTATCGCCGATTTTAAAAACGGCGCTGTTTATTATTTATTATGAAAGATCGAGGAAACTTTTCATTTTATAGATAACATATTATAATCATTATTAGCTTTTTGAAAAGTTATTTAATATTTAGCTGATATTCCTAATAAAAATTATGAGTCATATTGCCACAATTTGTCAAGTTTTAAGACATAAATTCACATTGTGTAATCAATGGATTTTCAATATAAATAGACTGCTTTATTTTTTTATATGAAAATGATCGAACAATACTTTGTTTTTATTCATTTTCATGCTTCGTTGTGACTGTAAGGTCATGGGGGTTACTTTAATGCTGCATGTCCTATCTTGTTTTATCTTTATTGATTATTGATTAAGGAGGTTTAGTTAATGAGTCTTCTAGTAGTCGGATCTATCGCCCTCGATACCATCAAAACCCCTTTTGGCCAGGTAAAAGAGGGCCTGGGTGGATCTGCCACCTATTTCTCAATGGCCGCAAGGCACCTGACAGATGTCAATCTGGTGGCAGTGGTCGGACAGGATTTCCCTGAAGAATATATCAATATGTTCCAGGATAAAGGTATTGACATTACAGGTCTCCAAACTGCGAAAGGGAAAACCTTCCGGTGGATAGGGGAATATGGCTTCGATCTGAATGACGCACAAACCATAGACACACAGCTAAATGTATTTCGGGATTTCAACCCTAAGCTGCCTCCCAAATACATGTACAGTGAGTTTGTTTTCCTGGCCAACATCGATCCGGACCTTCAAAGGCAGATACTCGACCAGGTTGAATCGCCTGGGCTCGTTGCCTGCGACACAATGAATTACTGGATAGAGAATAAGCCGGACTCCCTTAGAGCGGTCATCCGCAGGGCGGATATTGTGACCATAAACGAGTCAGAGGCAAGGCAGTTGACCAAAGAGCCTAATCTTGTTAAGGCATCAAAAAAAATCCTATCCTGGGGGCCAAGAATCCTAATAATAAAGAGAGGCGAATATGGTGTCTTAATGTTCTCTAATGACTCTGTGTTCTCAGCTCCGGCCTATCCCCTCGAAGAATTATATGATCCTACTGGCGCAGGCGACAGTTTTGCCGGAGGTCTGATGGGATTTCTTGCAAATATAGGAAAGTCAGATGAAACTCTCATGAATTTTCGATTCGCAAAGAGGTATGAAAATACCCTTATTCGTCATTCCGGCGAAAGCCGTAATCTAGGATTTACAGATGAAACAGCCATAAGGAAGGGAATAATTATGGGAAGCGTGATGGCATCCTTCTGCGTTGAGGCATTTACACCCAAAAGGCTGATAGACCTTAAACCAAAAGAGATCAAGGACAGATTCAGCGAGTTTAAAAAACTGACCTTTTTCGAGGACCTTACAGAGATCGTCTAAAACAGTTATGCAGGTAATTACAACACATATTAATGCGGATTTCGATTCATTGGCATCAATGATTGCAGCCAATAAGATCTATCCTGATGCAAAACTCGTTTTTCCAGGTTCTCAAGAAAGGAACCTGCGTTACCTCCTCAAGATACCTGAATATAAAATACCTTACCTTAAACTGAAGGAAATAGATTTAAGCCTTATAGATCTCATGATACTTGTAGATACCAGAATGGCGGACCGGATTGGCGATCTTGCACAGGCGCTCAAAAATCCTGGCATTGCTGTTCATATCTTTGACCACCATCCCAGTCACATAAACGATATCCATGGTGAGCTCGAGGTTATAAGACAGGTAGGTGCGACTACCACACTTTTCATCCAAATCTTCAAGGAGAAAGGGATCAAAATTACATCTCAGGAGGCCACAATAATGGCCTTAGGCATATATGAAGACACAGGATGCCTGTGCTTCAGCTCTACCACGCCTGAGGACCTCTATGCAGCAGGTTACCTGCTCTCCCAAGGGGCTAATCTGAATATGGTCTCAGACCTCATAGACAGGGGGCTGACGACAGACCAGATCGAACTTATGAATGAGCTTCTTGAGTCCCTGGAAATAGAAGTCATCAAAGGGATACCTGTCCATATTGCCATTGCATCCATCGAGAGATATATCGCCGATATAGCCATTCTGGCGCACAAGATACGGGACATAGAAAATGTGGACTGTTTATTCATACTGGTACGCATGGAGGACAGGATCCATTTTGTCGCAAGAAGCAGGATCAGGGAGGTAGATGCAGGACAGATTGCCAGGGAGTTAAAAGGCGGGGGTCACCACACCGCTGCTTCAGCAACTATCAAAGAAATGACACTGGTTCAGGCAAAGGAAAGCCTGCTTTCGATCCTGAGGGACAAGATCAATTCGCCAAGGACTGCTTATGAAATCATGACATCCCCTGTTAAAACGGTGAATGGAGATTACAGCATCATAAAGACCAAAGAGCTTCTTAATAAATACAGCATTAACACCATACCTGTTATGGGCGACCAGGGCGAGTTAAAGGGCATTATCACCAGACAGACGATCGACAAGGCAATCGCACATGGCATGCAGAATGCTATCGTGACGGAATTGATGGTAAGCGACCTGTTGACGGCGAATCCTGAAATGCCCATCGATAAAGTGAGAGAGCTTATGATAGAAAGCAACCAGCGATTTCTTCCTGTAATGAACGAAAAGAATCTTGTCGGGGTAATCACAAAAACGGATATGCTGAGGGTCCTGCATGACGATCTATCCGAGTTGAATCCGTCATTCCATGAAAAAAATTCCTATGAAAAGGATTATCATCGGTCAAAAAACCTGAACAGTTTAATCAAGGAGCGTCTTCCCGAAGAAATTCAAAGGCTTTTAAAGACTATCGGCGAAACATCCGAGGAACTGGGATTCGCTTCATATGCTGTGGGTGGATTCGTCAGAGACCTCATTCTGAGGGTTGAAAATCTGGATATCGACATCGTTGTTGAGGGAAATGGGATCATTTTGGCAGAATATCTTAGCCATAAAACCGGAGCAAGGCTCTGCTCACATCAAAAATTCGCCACAGCCGTGATCATTCTGCCTGGCGGGTTTAAAGTAGATATAGCTACGGCAAGATCGGAATATTATCCGAAACCTGTAGACCTTCCAAACGTGGAAATGAGTTCAATAAAGCACGACCTTTATAGACGCGATTTCACCATAAATACACTTGCCTTACAATTGAATCCTTCTCATTGGGGCCGCCTTATAGATTTTTTCGGAGGGCAAAGAGATCTCAAAGACAAAAAGATCAGGGTGATGCACAGCCTCAGTTTTGTGGAGGACCCCACGAGGGTCTTTCGTGCGATAAGGTTTGAGCAAAGATACGGTTTTGAAATAGGGAAATACACCAAAAATCTCATTTTATCAGCAGTCAAAAGGGAACTGCTATCAAAGCTGGACGGCCACCGTCTGTTTCTGGAACTCTATCAGATCCTCCAGGAGACTGACCCAACCAAGTCCATAAACCGAATGAGGGAATTCGGTTTGCTACAATACATACATCCATCCATTCAAAATGCCACTGATCTTGCCATGCTCATCGACGAAGCAAAAAAGACACTTACTTGGTACGAGCTCCTGTACCTTCCAGAAAAGGTAGAAAAATGGCTTGTGTATTTTCTCGCATTAACCGATCCCGTAAAGGAAAATAACAATCTGGAATTAATCATGAACCACTTTGGTTTGCCTGCCAGATATCAGCAGAAAATCCTCTACTGCCACAGTGCATGCAATCAATCGACAAAGAGATTTTATCATATCAAAATAAACGACTATAGTAGTATTTACGAACTTCTTCAGCCCATACCTACAGAAGGTTTGCTATATCTAATGGCCAAACTGGACAATCCCAAATCCAAGATGATAATCTCCCATTTCCTCACCTCGCTTAAAAAGGTTGGCATTTCTTTGTCTGGAGAGGATTTAAAAGAACTGGGCTTCACCCCTGGCCCAGTCTTTAAAAAAATATTAAAGGAATGCCTTAATGCCAGGCTGGATGGCTTGGTTACAAATCGCAATGAAGAGATGGAGTTTGTTAAAAAGCAATTCGGACACATGGTCCATGGAAAAGGGAAATCCATGCAAAAGAAAAAGTAAAGAAAAGAGTAAAAAAAAACTGTGTTCTACGTCTATTATTAAACAAAACAAAAAGGGCATTTTATTAAAACTTAAAATTCTTCAAAGTCAGGGGCGGCTTTTAAATATAAGGATATGTTTATACAGTCTTATCTATGAAAAAAAAATCATTTTTATGAAAAGGAGGTCATATTTAGTAATAAGAAATAATAAAATATTTTAAGAGATTCTCCCCCTGTCATTGGCTTCTTAACAGTAAGACCAGATAAACCTTTTTTATTTGTTTTTCCTAAAAAATGGCAATAATATTGCATATATTTTGTTTGAATAAATATGTTGATTTGATCTAGGAGGTTTTGGAAATGGTTATCGGCAGAAATAAACGTTTTTTAAGCTTTCTGTTTGTTACATGCATCGTATGTTTAATCTTTTTGTTTCATGCTTCTATATTCGCTCAGTTTCCTGGATTTGGCGCCCCATTCTTTGGTGGAATGGCCCCTATGCCATATGGAGGTTTCCCTGGAGGCATGTACGGCATGCCGTATTCTGGCTTCCCTGGAGGCATGTACAGCACGCCATATGGGATGCCTTTTACCTCTGACCCGTTTGCAGCGCCTTATGGCATGCCGTATTCAGGTATTCCCACAGTGCCTTATAATATGCCGTATGGGGTTGATCCGTCTGCGGCATCGTCCGGCACTACATACCCCGGAATACCAGCAGTGCCTTATAACATG
>JAFGSM010000212.1 GCA_016934595.1 bacterium
CCTCGAATCCGCTGTTAGAAGATATGATGCAGTTATCCACGCCTATTGTCTGATGAGTAATCACTATCATCTTTTACTTGAAACACCCTCCGCTAATCTGTCCAGGATAATGGCGCATATAAATAGTGCATATACCGCTTATTTTAATGTTAAGCGTGAGAGATTCGGGCATCTTTTTCAGGGACGATATAAGGCAATCCTTATTGAAGCTGACGAACATGCAAAGGAATTATCGAGATATATCCATTTGAATCCTTTAAGAGCAAAAATAGTCGATCTTCCTGAAGAATATGAGTGGTCAAGTTATTCATATTACATTGGAAATAAAAAATCTTCTGAATGGTTAAGCACTGGTTTTATTCTTGGCTATTTTGGCAAGAGACTATCCGGGGCACAAAAGAACTATAAAAAATTTGTAGATATGATGATTGATGAACAATATGAAAGCCCGCTGAAAGATGTTGTAAGCTCCACATTTTTGGGCACACAGGAATTTATCGGCTTTATAAAAGAGAAATATCTACCGGATCAAAAAGGTGAAAAAGATCTGCCGGCATTAAAAACACTGAAGAAAGAAATTTCTATAGACAGTATCTCTAAAGAAGTAGATAAAGCAATCAAAGAGAACAAAAAACTTTCAAGGAACATAAAGATATATCTATGCCAAAGACTTACCGGAAAAAGACTGGACGATATTGGCATACATTTTGAGATAGGAGGTTCCGGGGTATGTCAGGCAAGCAGACGGATTGCAGGACGACTTAAGAAAGATAAGGCTCTGGCTAAAACTGTTAAAAAAATTGAAGATAATCTGTCAAGAATGAAGGTCTGACCCCTCAATTTTTATGAGAAAGCCTTTATTAACATTCATATGCCTCCTTTCGGCAGTCTGGGTATTATGTGCAGCCTGCACACGAAACACTTCAACTCCGGTCGCACTTAAGGAAACCGATCAGGTCTATATTCTGGATAATGGTATTATCCGGGCGCAGATAGCCAGGACATCGGGCGACATCGTGTCCCTGCGCTATAAAGGGCGGGAGATATTCGCAACATTTCTAACAGAAAACGGTGAGCCTGATCTGGCGCGCGACCCTGCGGGTGAAAACCTTGAGGGGCTCAATCCCGGAATGACCGATCATCAGTATGGCTTCTGGTCTCACGATGCCATGGGCAAGAGGGGAAGCGGCAGGGCGATAGCAAAAGTTACCATTGATCCTTCATCCAATGGGGGGCGAATGGCTGAAGTGTCGGTCAAGGGCGTTTCAGGAGGCGCCCGGGCGCTTGGCACCGGCCCCGGCGCCAACAAGGAAAACGGGGATTTCTTTTCCGATGTGGAAATACGATATGCGCTTGAACAGGGAGAATCAGGTATTTACACATACTGTATCTTTGAGCACAAACCTGAATACCCTGCTACAAGTATTACCGAGGCGCGTTTCTGTATCAAGCTGAGTGACATGTTCGACTGGATGCTGAATGATGAAAAGCGCAATAAGTATTATCCGAAGGGAGATATTGAAAACAAATATACTTACACAGCCAACCAGTATCAAAACCGGGCCTTTGGCTGGGCAAGCGCCAAAACAGGAATCGGATGCTTTATTATCAATCCTTCAATGGAATATATGAGCGGCGGGCCAACCAAGGTGGAATTCCTGACGCATCGTGACACAAACCAGGTTGCGGCGCCCTGTGTGCTGAACTACTGGCGCAGCAGCCATTACGGAGGGGCGGTTGTTTCCGTAGAGAAGGGCGAACACTGGACCAGGGTTATCGGCCCTTTCATGATTTACTGTAATCATGCCGATGATCCCCAGTCCAGCCTTAGGGATGCAAGGGCCAGACAGGCTGATGAAGAAAACAGATGGCCATATCATTGGGTAGATACCCCATCCTATGCAAATAATGATGAGCGGGGCAGTGTGAAAGGACTGATTATTCTTGATGATTTTCATGCACCTGCAAATACAGGAGTGTCGGATTTGATGGTGGGATTGACTCATCCCGACTATGAAGTGGATACGGGCGGCCCATGGGGTAAACTAAAGGTTGGCTGGCAGCAGGATGCGAAATATTATCAGTTCTGGGTAAAAGGCAACAGGGACGGAACATTTGAAATAACCGATGTCATTCCGGGATTATATACACTTCGTGTCATTGCTGATGGTGTGCCGGGAGAAATGGCCCTTCCTGATGTAAAGATTGAAAAGGGCAAAACTCTTGAACTTGCGACAGTTTGGTCTCCTGAACGATATGGCAGGCAGCTGTGGGATATAGGCATCCCAAACCGAAACAGCCGGGAATTTCTTAAGGGCAATGATTATTTTCATAACAATACCGAAGAGCTGTATGCAGAGTTATTCCCTGATGATGTCCATTATGTGATAGCTAAAAGCGACTTTAGAAAGGATATCTATTACAAGCATGTTCCGCACCTGGACAAAGAGGCCTCAAAAAAGGCTGCCGAAGAGGCAGCGGAAAAAGGACAAAAATTCTGGTTTGGTCCGCCGCAGGTTGGAAATGCAACCCCCTGGACTATTGAGTTCGATATGCCTGAAAAACCTGATGCAGAAA
>JAFGSM010000213.1 GCA_016934595.1 bacterium
ATGTGCACGAGTTACAGCCTGTTGGCGAAGCTCCTGTGGAGCGAGCCTTACAGGCTGTTACGAAGGAACCCTAAACCGAAAGGCATACGCCCCTTCTCAAAGATGAATAAACTGAATAACCATTGTCTTGGATATACCTTTGTCCCAGTTAATTTTCATAATGAGAATTGCTGCCTGATTGCCACCTTAGATATGCCTCTATAAAAGGGTCGATATTGCCGTCCATAACCGAGTTTACATTTCCTATCTCGACGCCTGTCCTGTGGTCCTTGATCAATTGATATGGCTGAAACACGTACGACCTGATCTGGCTACCCCATGCGATATTCTTCTTTTCAGAATTTATCTTATCCAGTTCCTGACGCTGTTCCTCCAGTTTAAGTTCATATAGTCTCGACCTGAGCAATTTCATGGCCATATCCTTGTTCTGGTGTTGTGACCGCTCATTTTGACACTGCACAACAATGTTGGTGGGAATATGTGTTATGCGGACAGCCGAGTCCGTCACGTTTACGTGCTGGCCGCCTGCCCCGCTTGAGCGATAGGTATCTATGCGAAGGTCCTTTTCATCAATTTCTACATGGATGCTCTCATCCAACTCAGGATAGACAAATACAGAGGCGAACGATGTATGACGCCGCCCGCTTGCATCAAAAGGAGATATCCTTACCAGCCTGTGCACCCCGGACTCCCCTTTCAAATATCCGTATGCATAAGGCCCTATAGCCAAAAAAGAGACGCTTTTAACACCGGCCTCCTGACCAGGCAGGTAATCAAACACCTTTGCCTGAAATCCTTTCTCTTCAAGCCATCTCATATACATCCTGAGAAGCATCTCAGCCCAGTCCTGCGACTCAGTTCCTCCTGCTCCTGAATGAATAGATATTATTGCATTATTCCGGTCGTTTTCTTTTGAAAAAAGGGCGCGAAGCTCAAGGACATCCAGGCTCTTTTCCGCCCCTTTAATGCACTGCTCGGCTTCATTGAGAAGGGCGGCATCTTCTCCTTCACCCCCCAGTTCTATCATGACCCCGGTTTCTTCGATCTTTTTTCCCTCAAGACTTATGGCATCAACCCATTCCATAATGGCCGATCTTTCCTGTAAAAGGCTTTGGGCCTTTTCCTTATCAGACCAGGATTCCGGAGCAGCCATAATTCTGTCTATCTCATCTATCCTCTCCTGCTTCCCTTTCAGGTCAAAGATGCCTCCTCAGTTTGTCCAACCTATCTTTTAATCCTTCCCATCTCTTCATTAAATCTTCATACATAACCTGATTCTCCTTTTATCAGTCTGATGATAGCAAAAGCACACCATAGGGCGCTGATGAATAAACAAAGCCAGGCAAAGACATCGCCTGAAATGGTATAAAAACTCTTTTCATGGTTTGTAATAACTATGCCATCCAGCGCCAACTTTTCGAATATCCCCCCTCTTTTAACCACCCTGCCTGCAGGATCAACAAAGGCAGATATGCCTGTATTGGCCGATCTGACAAGCCAAATCCTGTTCTCCACCGAACGTATTCTAGCCATATCAAAATGTTGATAAGGGGCGGCAGTCCTGCCATACCATGCGTCATTCGTCAGATTTACCAGAAAACCTGCCCCGTTCCTGACAAACCTCCTGCAAAGGTCTGGGAATATGGCCTCAAAACATATTATCACCCCAAACGGATTTCCATTGAGATTAAATATCTTAAAATCGTTCCCAGAAAGAAATGATCCTGGATCACCCAGTATCTTACCTATATACATGAAAGGGAAATACTCCCCGAATGGCACAAGATGGATTTTATCATAAAATCCCTTTAAATCGCCAGTATTAGACAAAAAAACGGCGCTGTTGAACAAGCCCTGCCTTTCCATATCATAGCGGGTGCATCCAAGGAGAAGATGAGACCCTATCTGTCTTGCCCACTCTGATAAAAAATGGAAACCTGCGCCTTCCCCGGCCAAAACCGTCGCTGTGCATGCAGTCTCCGGCCATACAATCAAACGGTCAGGCTCATTTATCATCCTCAAACTGGCAGTTCCATGCTCGTCTATAATATCATAGCTGTTTGCAAGATCCCTCTTTATCTCCTGAGAGATATTCCCTTGAATGATGCTGACATCCAATCCTTTTCCTGGATCAGGGCCAAAAGCCTTTGATCCTATCCTCCAGTTTCCATAGACTGCAACCAGGATCAGGATCAGGCCCAGTGCCACTGCCTCCTTGACCAGCTTCAGGCTGGCATCTCGCTTGTATATGGAATCTATATACAGGCCCGCTAAATCCGTTATCCCTGCGTTTAAAAGAACTATCAGAAAACTGATGCCATATATGCCCGTTATGTCCGCCAATTGGATCATGTTAAGCACGCCGGCCTGAGAGTACCCTAAAAGACCCCATGGAAACCCGGTCAAGATGTGGGACCTTGCGAATTCGAGCGCTACCCATAAGGTAGGGGCGACAATACAAAAAGGCAGGTTAACTCTATGATATATATGTTTTAGAAGGATTGAAAATACCCCGAAATAGGATCCAAGATACAGGCATAAGATGAGAAGCAAAAAACGGCTCAAAATAGGGGGTATCCCGCCAAACCTCATCATAGTATCAGAAAGCCAATATAAAAGCCCGCAGAAAAAAACTGCCCCTGTCCAGAATCCCGTGTAAAAACACGACATAGTCTGTGCTTTTCGCAACAGCCACAGCAATGGGATCAATGCAATCCAGGCCAAATACGACTTGCCCCAGGCAGGGAAGCTGGAAATCAATAACAGACCGGAGAAGGTTCCTGCAACAAGGCAGGAAAGTTTTTCAGACCAGGCCACGCTCATTTTTCTCCATTGACCATCTTGGCTACGATATAAATATAGTCAAAACCTGAGGCAATAGTGAAGGCGGCGCAAACCCAGACAAAAACCCATAACAGCATATAAAATCTATCAAAAATCTGGCTTAACAAAGCTATCATGACAGTGAGCATCTGGACTGTGGTGGTGGCCTTGCTGAGATTCGTAGGAGAAATAAAAATTTTATCATTTATTATATATACGGATGTGAAACCTATGGCAATAAGGACATCCCTGCTGACAATGACAACCGCTATCCACACGGGAACGAGTTTCATGCCTGCCAAAGCAATTATGGATGCATTTATAAGAAGCTTATCGGCAACCGGATCAAGAAAAAATCCCAGCATTGTCTTTTGATTTCTTGCCCTTGCAAGCATCCCATCTAAGGCATCAGTAATGGCTGCAAGGCCAAAAACGGCCAGAGCGAAAAAAGTGTATTGATTGATTAAAAGGATAATAAATATGGGGATCAAAATGATCCTGGTAAGTGTCAGCTTATTAGATATGTTCATTCGTATGAAGGTAAAATTAAGTCAGGCCGCCTCCGGCGGCGATTTCTCCCTTTTAATGGAATCATCGTGATTCCTAAGAATTTAATTGACCGGATCATATGATAATGTCCGCCCATCCCTAAACGTCAGGGGATAGCATCCCAAATCCCGGCCACAACGCAAAAGACGGTCAAAAGTCATAATGACTCCAGATGTGCCTTTCTGTTTTATGGCCTGGAGCGCAAACTGTGAACATGATGGATACATAGGGCACCTTGACCGGTCGACAGGTGATATATATTTTTGATAAACCCTTATGATCCATATGGGAAAGGATGAATTATGCGCATAATCGTCATGATATGCCCCATAATACCTATTAATATTACAAGGCGGTGCCGAGGAGAATAAAAACCCCCTGTCAGGCCATCCAGGCAAAGAATATTCATGGGGACCTTCATCTGACAGAGTAGCATAAATAATGGAATCCGCCCCTTCTATCCTTGAGGCATCAGGCATAGCAATGTCGGGCCATATTGAGATGATCGCCGAAACTATAACACAACTAAGCATATAGAAGTCTTTCGAAAATATCACATCTTTTCCTTATGCATACTTTAAATGGCCATAATCTGAATTTCTTAAATGTACACTCATCCTGAGAATGATGAGTGAGACTATATTCCAAAATTGCAATTTATGGCCGTTTAAAGTATAAAACCTGATTTGTGACAGTGAACGTCATATTTGATTATGAACTTCAATTATTACTCTACTTTTGCACTTTTTTAAAATAAGCTATATTTTTCAAGAAGATACGCAATCAAACAAAACAACCTAATTTGCCAATATTTTCATAACTTTACACAAAAAGTGCAAAAGTAGAGTTATTGCAGTATGGCATAATCCCTATATATGATCAAGATGTGAGAATCTTCAAATAAAACAACGAAAAATCGACAACAAACTTGACACGGCGAAATGTATAGTTTAGTATATGTTCAATCTTTCAAAGAATTATTTTTGATAATTTTTCCTTAATGGGAGGATGCTTGGTATGACCAAAGAAGACCTTATCAAGAATGTATGGGAAGAACTGGATATTACAAATAAAGAGGCTAGACAGATAGTGGAAAACGTTTTTGACACCATGAAAAATGTCCTTGCAAAAGGTGAACAAATCGAGATAAGGGGGTTTGGCAAGTTTTCCGTAAGGGATAAAAACAAAAGGACAGGAAGAAATCCGCGCACAGGAGAAGAAGCTGAAATTTCGGCCAGAAAGGTAGTCACATTCAAGCCATCTAAAATCTTTAAAAACATGCTCAAATAAAGCGGGCGGACAACCTCTGATAAAGGGTAAAAAAACCTATTTGGAATCCTGCATCTCTAAAGCCCGTGCAATAATCTCCTTTAATTGATCCATATTTAATGGCTTATTTAAATATTCATAGGCCCCCAAAAGGGTTGCTTCCACCTGCTGGCCTTGATTTCCATAAGAAGTGATCAGAATAACCTCAATATCCTTATGGCTCCTTTCTATTTCTCTTAAAAGGGCCATACCATCCATAATCGGCATCTTGACATCCGTAATGACCAGGTTAAAAGAGCCGTGGCGGATCCTTTCCAATGCATCCATGCCATTACAAGCGGTAACGACCTGGTATCCTTCCTCAATCAAAATATCCAGTAAGATTTCGCATATATTGGGATCATCATCAACTATCAATATCTTTTTATTCTTCATGATTAAACCATCATGGCCAAACATACATTGGCCGTCCCCGTGAATGAAAATGTATTTTCATGGTAAACGCCCATGCCGCTTTTTAGCGGCACCACGAATCATGAAAATAGAATCTATTTTCGTACCCAAAAACCCTTGCCAGCAAGGCCTGCCAATAAAAAAACGAACTATATGACCCATTTTAATAAACCAGGTAACGAAATCAATGACACGACCTGCTCAATGTCTCATAAGTTAACAATAAATATTTATAAAGTCAAGCCTTGCTTGGTTCTTTCTATTTTTTTGATATTAGTATATATTATTCAGAGTAATAGCTCAATAACAAGTGGAAATATGTAATAGAGCGTCCGGGAAAAAGATTAATGGTAATTTGTCAAAGATAATAGTACCTTGG
>JAFGSM010000214.1 GCA_016934595.1 bacterium
TGTTCCAACCTTTCCTTTTGAGAAGGCGATGCATTTTCAAAGGCTTTAACCGTTAATAATGTCTGCTTGCCTTCCATTGTATCTGAAGCGATAGATTTACCCACCTGTTCCTCTGTTCCAAAAATCCCCAATATATCATCGTGGATTTGGAAAGCCATGCCCACGGGAATAGCATATCTTGATAATGAATCCAATACACTCGGGATTGTTCCCTTTAAAATTGCCCCTACGCAAAGGGGGCCTTCCACAGAATATTTAGCGGTTTTCAAATAGTGTATTTGTAATACATCTTGCTCCGTCGCATTTCTGGTGGTTGCTTTAACAATATCCAGCAACTGTCCGACAGCGGTGAACTTTATTATATCATACATTATTCCCAGGACCTGTAAGATTTTATCCGCTTGAAATCCACTCTCAACCAAGGCTTCATAGGCCAATGCGCAACAGATATTACCGGTTATGATTGCCATAGCGGAGGGAAGGTCTATCTGCCCATTATTGTTGAAATTAGAAATTAGGCCCTTGTTTTCGTATATCTGTTTATACCTGTTATGGAGAGTAGGCAAGCCTCTTCGAAAATCGGACTTATCAACAATATCATCGTTAATAAGAAAAAAATTATGGAGAATCTCGATAGCCGCCGAGGCAAATAAGATATTCTCTCCATCCTCGCCTCCGGCAGCACGAAAGCCATAATAGGTAAAAGCCGCCCGTATCCTTTTACCACCGTTCAAAATAAAGTCCTCTATCAGCCTGCCTGCTTCTTCCCCAAGCGACTCCACTTCCTTAAAGCCATCGGCTTTCGCACCGACGTATCTGCCTAAAAAATCCTCGATTTGATTTCTATAAGCTGTAAGCGAATCCTCAGCTCGTTGCATTCTTTTCTTGTTTATCATTCCCTTTTCATCCCATCCTGTATTACCACCTCATCAACAGTGGCTACAGGCACTGCAACTGCCTTCAACCCAATAAATAAGGCAGGTAACTCTATCCCCCTTAATGTAGCACAGTTACCGGGTAGTTTAAAATATTTTGTATAAAATTTATAAGAGTTTTAAAAAGGATACTTTTCCTTTTTAAAAGGGTTAAATCAAATAAACTATAAACAAAGGAGAAAGTACCCATCAAAATAGAATTAGCATAGAAGATTCCTTTCAAGGAAGATCCTTCTGAATTTAAACAAAGGGTACTATTTGTCTCCAATACCGTGTAATCCTGAAACTGATTTAATAACGCCTTCAAAAGGCAAGAGCACACATGAGTGTCTGCTTCTGTGTTTTTTAACGGGATAAAACATACGATAAGTCTCGGGGAAAGACTCAGGATTATCAGTCTGCGACTTAAGGGCCTGCTCCAGATCCAAAGCCATGTTTTTCAGTTCGCTATACTTCATGCCTCCAGCCAGTTTAGCAAGGATGGAACCTGAAGCCCTGCAAAGCATGCATCCCTTGATCTGACAGGACATGTCTTTTATGACATCACCTTCAATCTCCACTTCAATTGTGACCCTGTCTCCGCAGAGCGGGTTTGAAACGGTCGCACTGCAATCAGGATTTTCCAGTCTTTTATTGTTATCGGTCTTTTTTGACCATTTAATAATCTGGTCATGGTATAAATCATTGTTCATATCTTACCCTAAAATCTTTAGACAATCTTCCATCCCGTTTAAAAAGGCGTCCACATCCTTGTCATTATTATATATTGCCAGGCTTGCCCTGGTGCTTCCGTCGACCTCTAAAAGGTCATGGAGAGGTTGTGCGCAGTGAAAACCTCCCCTAAGGGCAACGCCGTGACGGTCGTTCATCACCTGGCATATATCATGAGGATGAAGGCCGTCAACAGAAAAGGACACAAGCGGGAGACGCTCCATCCCCGTTTCAGGGCCCAGTATCTTTATCCCGCCGCTCAATTCAGTAAGACCTTCCATGATCCTCAAGGTTAGACGCCTAAGGTGGCTGTGCATTCCATTCAGATCCTTGCCTGCCAGCCATTTTACGGCAGCTGCGAGACCTATCGCCTGCGTTACGGGCGGGGTGCCCGCTTCAAACCTGTGGGGCGGATCAAGGAATGTGCTTTTTTCAAGACCCACATCCCGTATCATCTCACCTCCTCCTATTGCAGGAGAAATATTTTTCAATATCTCTTTTCTACCCCACAGGACGCCGACACCCGTGGGTCCATAGACCTTGTGTCCGGAAAACACATAAAAGTCAGCCCCAAGAACATTAAGTTCCATAGGCCCTCCCGGGGCTGTCTGCGCGCCGTCCAGGATCAAAAAAGCGCCCTTATCATGGACAAGATCTGAGAGGTTCCTTGTATCTGTGATAGCGCCTGTCACGTTCGAGCCATGAGTCACCGAGACTATCTTGGTCCTTGATCTTATCATTTCTTCAGCGCATTCAAGGTTTATCCTACCGTCAGAGGTTATCGGCAGGTAACGGACCTTTATTCCCTGCCTTTGCTGAATAACCTGCCATGGTATGATGTTGCTGTGATGTTCAAGCTGGGATATCAGGACCTCGTCATTGCGTTCAAACATAAGCCCGAGGCTGTGGGCCAGTATATTTATGCCCGCAGTCGCTCCGCCGGTAAAGACGACCTCGTCAGGATCTTTTATGCCCAGATAACCTGCAACCGCGGCCCTGGCCTCTTCAAAGGCCTCTGTTGCTTCCTCTGCCAGCCTGTGCAAACCTCTTTTTACATTGGAGCGCCGAAGTGTGTCGTGTTCAACCATGGCATTGATCACGCAGTCTGGCGTCAGCGCCATGGCTGCATTATCCAGATAATGCAGTTCCCCTTCCTTTCCGGGGGTCCTCAAAATGCTGAAATCAACCGCGGCTAAACCTGAGTCAAAGGCCATCTTATCCCTTCCTCCTTTCCTTCCCTGTGCCTCTTGATTATCTCCGCAAGTATTGCTACCGCAATCTCGGCATGAGTCTTGGCCCCTAAATCCAGACCCACGGGACCGTGAATGCGTGACAGATCTTCCTCGCTGAATCCTTCCGACCTGAGGCGCTCCAGCCTGTCGGAATGGGTCTTTCTGCTGCCCAGTGCGCCGATATAAAAGGCTCCGGAACGAAGTGCCTCCTTTAGTGCAACATCATCTATCTTTGGATCATGGGTAAGAGTTACTATAGCGGTGCGCCGGTGCAGATTCATATTCGAAAGAGCATCGTCAGGCCACTCCACAAGGAGTTCCACATCGGGAAATCGTTCCCTGGTTGCAAAGGCGCCTCTGGGATCAATAATCACAGTACTGTAATTTGAAAGGGAGGCAATCTGCGAAAGCACCCTCGCAATATCAACGGCGCCTATAATAATAAGCCTTGTGGCAGGATAAATGCCGTGTAGGTAATATCTCTTTTCACCTGTATTACAGGCAGCGCATACGCCTCGTTTTATTGCATCAAACACAAAATCCTTCAATTCAGGCGAGATCTTATCCTTCAAGTCAGGCGCCCCCAGATCAAGTGTTATCGCATCGCCTCCGTCAAGGTCTGTTATAATGCATGAGGGTATGCCGTCCCTTTTTAACTTGATAACTCTTTCTAGAACCGGGCGGATAACATCCAGGCTCTGGATATATATGTCTATCCTTCCTCCGCAGATCAGGCCCACTTCCCAGGCCTGTTCATCGCTTACGCCAAATGAAAGCATCTTGGGCACCCCGGTCTTGATCACATCAAGGGCTTCGGTGATTACAGCGGGTTCAACACACCCTCCCGATACTGAACCCTCAAATGCCCCGCCGCTGTCAACAATAAGCTGACTCCCTGCCTGTCGCGACGCGGACCCCCAGGTTGAAACGACCGTGGCTATTGCTGCCCGGCGCCCTTTGTCAGCCCATTCTAATGCAAGTTCAAAGATATCATCTTTCGGATTTTTACATTCCATATCAGTTTCTCATGTATTTCATCTTTATTGGGGATAGATACAAATAAAGCTTTCTTTTATTCGTAAAAATATATCAGGTCAAGACTATTTTAAATTCCTTTCATAAACGAAATAAACTGCCCCGCCGGAGAACAGCGGGGTATTGAAATACCAGAACAATGTTAATTGCTGTTTCGGAAAGCACAGGAGATATATGGTCTTGTCCTTTTCTCGAACTGGGGTCGGGCCACGACAACTAATTGATATAAATGGAATAAGTGTTATTATCACCCTATAAAATAGGGCTATATTGAGTTTTTTGAAGATAAAAAAGGAGTTATAAGGGAGAATCTATAGCCCGATTCCAGCTCGCAATATTGCAAATTTCAGGCTGTTATTAAACATTGTGTGAGTTTGAATCCGTTAAAAACCTTGTCAAGTCTCGGTTTGATTTTTATTGACAAATCTGTGAAAAAGCCTAAATTAA
>JAFGSM010000215.1 GCA_016934595.1 bacterium
GTTAAAGACCTTGAGAACCCGGACAGGGTGCTTGTAGGGTCAAGGGAGACCGAGGCAGGAATCAGGGCAAGAAAGGAGATAGTTGGGATATACGCAAACTGGGTGGCCCCTGAAAAGATAATAGAATCCAATGTCTGGAGTTCGGAACTCTCCAAACTCACTGCGAACGCCTTTCTGGCCCAGAGAGTGTCATCCATCAACTCTCTTTCCGCGCTCTGTGAAAAGACCGAGGCGGACATAGATGAGGTATCCTTTGCAGTTGGGAAGGATTCAAGAATAGGTGGTAAATTTCTAAAGGCCAGTGTGGGTTTTGGGGGATCATGCTTTAAGAAGGATATATTGAACCTGGTCTACATTTGCCAGAATTACGGCCTTAATGAAGTAGCCGAATACTGGGAATCGGTTGTAAAGATCAATGAATGGCAGGAAAAAAGATTTGTCAGCAACATGCTGTCAAATATGTTCAACACGGTTGCAGGTAAAAAAATAGCCATACTGGGATTTGCGTTCAAGGCCAATACAGGCGATACACGTGAGTCGCCTGCCATTTATATTGTGCGGGGGATGATCGAGGAGCGCGCGCATGTGGTCATATCCGATCCCAGGGCGCTTGATAATGCAAGGCAGGATCTCAAAGAGATTCGAGGAGAAGTAACCTATGAGCAGGACCCCTACAGGGCTGTTGAAGGAACCCATGCTATCGCCCTTCTGACGGAATGGGATATCTACCGCGACCTGGATTACAGTCGAATGCTTGAAACCATGGAAAAACCCGCCTTTATCTTTGACGGCAGAAATATCCTTGACCATAGACGCCTTTTTGATCTTGGATACAATGTATTTGCAATAGGGAAAAGGCCCCTCAAGCACTTCTAATTGCTATTTGGATGTATAATGAGAATAATCTTTTTTGCAGGAAAGGGTGGAGTCGGAAAGACAAGCATCGCGGCAGCCACAGGCATAAAAAGCTCTTTAATGGGTTACAAAACCATTATTATATCCCTTGATGCGGCCCACAGCCTTTCTGATATATTTGACCTCGGGGAAGGCCTGTTTGATTACCACAAAGGCAAGGCATTTCAAGTTCTTGACAACCTGTTTATACAGGAACTGGACATACAGGAAGAACTGGAGAAAAACTGGGGTGAAATTTATAAATATTTTTCCTCCCTCCTGAACACAACCGGCATCGATGAAATCCTCGCAGAGGAGCTTTCCATTATCCCCGGAATGGAAGAGGTGAGTCTGCTTTTTTATATAAACAGATATGTGAAGGAAAACACTTATGATGTGATTATCCTTGACTGCGCACCGACAGGCGAGGCCCTTCGTTTCATCAGCATTCCAACGGCCCTTGAGTGGTATATGAAAAAGCTGTTCAGGATGGAAAAGACCCTTGCAAAATACGTAGGGCCCCTGGCAGAACGCATCTATAATATCCCTGTGCCCGGAGAAAGATATTTTGATGCTGTAGCCGACCTTTTCGGAAAATTAAAAGGGGTTGATGAAGTGCTTGTAAACCCGAGAATAACCACCGTGCGCCTTGTGACCAATCCTGAAAAGATTGTTCTAAAAGAGACACAGCGTGCGTTTATGTACTTTTGTCTCAACAGAATCAGTATTGATGCTATAATAATGAACAGGATTTTACCGGAAGACATAAAAGATCCATATTTTTTGAACTGGAGAAAGGATCAGCTCAGCCGCATGAAAGAGGCTGAAAATCTGTTCAGCCCGGTTCCTGTTTTCAGGGTAAAACTTTTTGATGGCGAAATCTTTGGGACTGACAGATTAAGGCAATTGTCTGATGAAATATATAAAGGCATTGACCCGCTTGATCGTCTGTATAAAGATGAACCATACAAAATTATAAAGGAGAATGGCGCTTATCAGATGATAATCAAACTACCTTTCATCACAAGAGAGAATGTCGATCTTAAAAGGATATCCGATGAACTGATCATTCGAATAGGGGGGATGAAAAGGAATATCTTATTGCCGAGGCACCTGGCGGACGCAAAAACCATTGAAGCGAAGTATAAGGGGCAAGATCTTTTTATTTCATTTAAAGGAGAACAAAATGGATGAGGAAAATGGAGAAAAAGGCTATAGTTACTGTCCTTTAGGCAGATTCTTTCTCGATATGGAGGATTTTTTCGGGAAAAAGTCAGATTTTTTTCTGCACATGAATAAATCGAAAATAGAGTTTTTCAAAGGGATAAGGTCTCTTCTGGATGAAAAGATCAAGACCCTTGAACAAACCGGAACACAGGGTAA
Organism: bacterium; assembly: GCA_016934595.1. Lineage (GTDB taxonomy): Bacteria > SZUA-182 > SZUA-182 > DTGQ01 > JAFGSM01 > JAFGSM01. The sequence continues at coordinate 2,278 of JAFGSM010000215.1, forward strand.
AGAGAGAAAAGCCGACAGGATCAATGTTGACTGATTTTTTGATAGTCAGTTAGAACACTCTGAAATCAACGTTATGGCATTTGCCTTTGACGTCTATCCTCGTCTGTCTGTTAAAACGATTGAACAACGGGCTTAAAACCTGTAAAGGAGATTTTTTGATTTGGAGATTAACACTATAAAAGGATTCAGGGACATTCTGCCTCAGGAAACAGCAATCTGGCAGA
>JAFGSM010000216.1 GCA_016934595.1 bacterium
CTTACAGATACTGAGGACAGGCGCGACCGGGCTTTGACCCTTTATCAGTTGGCGTATTGTCTGCAAAACCGGCCTGAGCCTGACTGGACAGAAGCTATCGTCCATTACAGACAGGCATTGAATCTTCTTGTTGATCCTGACATGCAGTATGAAAGGACACAGTCTCTTTGCAGGGTGGCGTATTGTCTGCAGAACCTGCCTGACCCTGATTGGTCTGGTGCGATTAGCAACTACCGTGAGGTAATGGGGTCCCTTATCGGCCCGGACTGGCAAGTTGAAAGGGCTAAGTCGCTTTATAGACTGGCATTATGCCTTTATAACCAACAGGAACCTGATTGGACAGAGGCGGTTAAAGCGTCTCTTGAATCGGTTGAAATTCTGAGAGGTTTGGATGACAAACAGGGTCTTCTGGATTCCTTGCTCCAGTTTGCCTGGTTATGCCATAACAAATGCAATCCTGATTGGTCAGGGGCGGCAGACGCATATAAAGAGGCTCTGGAATTTCTTACAGAGCCCGAACACAGGGCTGTCAAGGCTCAAACATTGTGCAGACTGGCATATTGCCTTCATAACCAGACAGAGCCTGAATGGTCTGAGGCGATCATATATTATATGGAGGCGTTGAATTTACAGAAGGGCATTAAACAGCAAAATGACCGGGCGCAGACCCTGTATCATTTGGCATACTGCCTTCATAGTCAGCCCGAACCTGATTGGTCAAAGGCGATCGTATTTTACAACAAGGCATTGGCGATTCAGACCGGTCCAGATAAGCTAAAAAGCAGGGCAAGGATACTTTATCAACTGGGATATTGTCAACAAAACAGACCGAAGCCGAATTGGGCTGAGGCGATCAGATATTACCGTGAGGCGCGGGATATCCAAGCAGGTTTGAAAGATTTGACAGACAAGTCCCGGAACCTGTATCATTTAGCTTTTTGCTTACAGAATCAGCCTGATCCGGATTGGTCAGAGGCGATTGCATGTTATCTTGAGGCATTGGATTTGCAAAAAGATACGGAAAACAGGTCAGAACGGGCGTTTATCCTGTCTCAACTTGGTGTGTGTAATCAAAATAAACCAGATCCTGATTGGACCAGGGCGGCGCAGTATTATCGAGAGGCTTTGGAATATATGGCAGCCCCTGAGCAGAGATACGAGAGGACGCAGATACTTTACCAGTTGGCATATTGCCTCCATGAGCAGCCTGAGCCTGATTTTCACAATGCAGGAAGATACGCTAGGGAAGGGATGGAGATTTCCCGGACTATTGGGCAAAGGACGCGATTGCCATTATCTCCTTCTAAACTGGCAAGCATATTTGAGGACATGCCCGATCCTGATCTGGATACCGCCATAAAATACAGGTTAGAGTCTGTGGAAACCTTTAAAAATGCGGACAGTATCTTCGATCTGATCGTTGCTGTAGATAGAAAAGGCAAATATGATGAAGGCGATTACTGGTCGACTAAGCTTGAAGACACACAAGTTTTTGATACTGAAGTTGCCGAAAGAGATGCGATTAATGAACAGAGGAAGGCATTTCTGGAGCTTCGCCGCAACTTTCTCGATGAGGTATTAACCATAGCCCGCAAACTTCGTAATGGGCCACAGCATTCACGGGTGCTATCGCTTGCTGCAATAGCCCACTTTGCACGGGACGAAAATAAAACGGCATTTCAGGATTTGGTAAGGGCAAAGGCAAATCGGGAAGACATCTTCCTGCTTAAGAAGATCGCTGAAGGCTACTTCAAAAGATATGGCAAGGATAAGCTGAACGGATTTTTGAAGATGATGGATGAGGCAATGCAATATTAGATTCGCAAAGAGGGATGAAAATATTTGTAGTGCGTTTTACGATGAAACATACATTTTGGAATTTAGCGCAAAAGTTCATGAAGATTTACAGCGGTTTTCTGATCCAAAAAAAAAGATATAAGTTTGTGGTTTTTAGCGCAACGGCTGTATATCTTTCCCTATTTATTTGTCTCCCCGCCTTTGCTTCCTCAGCACAAGGTAATCATACAAGCATTCTTTCCAATCAGATCATAGTGATGGGGCTTCTTCTTCTATTGGGATTCGCAGGCGGCAAGATAGTGCAGTTCATAAATCTGCCGTCTGTCACAGGATATGTGCTTATAGGGATACTGCTTGGCGCCTCTGCCATAGATATTATCAGGAATCATATGTTAGAGAGCCTTAATTTTATTGAGGCCCTGGGCCTTTGTATGGTTGCCTTGATTATTGGAGGGGATCTCCACATCAAAAAATTGAAGGATCTTGGCAAGATGGTTGTAATTCTTACCATTGTCCAGGTTATGGTGACATTTGTTTTTGTCAGTCTCTTAACGGGCCTTCTTTTAGGGATCCCATGGCCGATTGCCCTCATACTTGGAGCCATAAGCTCTGCAACAGCGCCTGCCGCTACAGTGGCGGTGATCCATGAATGCAAAGCAAGGGGGCCTCTTACCGATACCCTTATGGCCGTTGTGGCCCTTGATGATGCGGTTTGCATAATCCTTTTTTCAATAGCAGCCGCTGCCGCGAAGGTAATGATAGGCTCTGGCGTTATCTCAGTCCGGCATTTTGTCCTCCCCCTGTGGGATATCGGGGGCTCTTTCCTTCTGGGTGGAATCTTAGGCATCGTTACAATAAAACTGATGAAATGGATAAAAGAGCGCTCCGAATTGCTTATAGTTATCTTCGGATTCAGCTTCCTTTTTGGTGAGATTGCCAGGCAGCTTCATCTGTCAGCTTTATTGACGAACATGATGTATGGTTTTGTGCTGGTGAATTTTTCTTCAAACCGGAGGGTTCTTCATGTCCTTACAGATATAGAGCTTCCCATCTTTGTATGCTTTTTTACACTTGCAGGCGCAAGCCTGAATCTGAAAATCCTTCTTGAAAATTGGTTGCCTGCTATGATATTTGTCATTGCAAGGGCATCCGGCAAGCTTTCAGGATCCTACATTGGAGGTGTATTAGGGAAGTCGCCGGATTTGATAAAGAAATATCTTGGGTTTGGTATGCTGCCGCAGGCAGGTGTCGCAATCGCCCTTGTTCTTGCAGTGCAGTCAGAATTCCCAGGGATTTCAAGCGTTATAACCGCAATAGTGCTTGCTGCAGTAGCTGTAAACGAGATTGTTGGCCCATTAGGGACAAAATTTGCCCTTACCAAGGCGGGCGAGACAAACAGGATCGACCATTCAGATTTTGCAAGCCAGTGATAGCAAGTATATTATATATTAATAATATTAATTATAAAATATTTAATATATATTTCCCCTTTGACACGTATTCAGGTTTTATATATAATTGCTTTCGTTTAAAAATAGTCCTTATCCTAAAAACAATTCACAATTTTGAAGACAGAGGAATAATAATGGGTATTGGCGACAAGATAAAAAAGATAAAGGAAGCGGAAGATGCCTTCGAAAAAATGCTTCAGGATGCCAGGATGGAGTCTGAAAGATTGATAGACCAGGCTCATAAGGATGCCCGTCAAAGCCTTCAGAGAGAGATCGATGCTGCGGAAAGGGAATCGGAGGAGATCATGTCGCTTGCGGAAAAGGAGATACAGAATAAGATAAATCAGATTGAACTTCAGGTAAGCGATGACATTAAGGGTATGCAATCGTTGATGGGGAAAAAACGTGATCAGGCAATAAAGATGATACAAGAAAAAGTTGTGGGTTTGGATGTCGATTGAGCGTTTGAAAAAGATAGAGATTGTCGCACTCAAGCGGATAAAGGATGAACTTCTTGAGCAGTTGCAGCATGAGGGGAGTGTGCATATAGTCAATATCAGGGATTCTTTGCCTGAGGTCTCCCCATTCATTAAGCCATCCGAACTAAACCAGGAATCTGAGGATATAGGATGGCTGGGTCAGATCAAATTTGCCATACAGTATCTCAAGAGGTTTGATCAATCACAGAAGGGCATGTTGGCCTCTTTGATGGATGGGCCAATCAAGGCATCGAGAAAGGATATCAAATCCCTCCTGTCCGATTTCAGCATAGAAGCCGCTGTAAATAGGTGCCATGAGATGGAGAAGAAGTCTCAGTCTTTGGATTCTGAAAGGCAGGAAATAGAAAAAATCCTTGAATGTCTATCCGGGTGGCAGGCTTTGGATGCGCCCCTGAATGATATCTATGATGGCACAAAATTTTTGGATTTTTATCCCCTTTTGATTCCAACTGAACAACTTGATCCATTCATGAATGCAGTCGAATCCTCCTTCCCAAACACCTCTCTTTTTGATATACAGGATTCAGGTTCCAATAAATCCGTTCTGCTTATAGCCTTTAAGTCTGAAAAGACAAAGGTGGAAGAACATATAAACAATAGCGGTGCGCAGATTGTCTCTTTACCCTATGCATCCGAGACCCCTGCGCAGATGAGCCAGAGGCTTAAGAACAGGCTGGAAGAGATAGGGAAGGAAAAAATCGCCCTTGAAGAGGAAGGATCGGAGCTTCTTGCCGCTTTGAATAAATTGAAGATATTGTTCGATCACTATCAGAATCAGGAAGGCAAGAGGGATATCCAGAAACACCTTGCCTTTACAGAGCAAACCGTTACAGTTTCGGGCTGGGTCAAGGAGAAGGAAATCGATGGGATAAAAAAATCCCTTGCAAATCTTACCGGAGGCATGGACATAGAAATCCTGGAGCCTGAAAAGGATGAATCGCCTCCTATTGCCCTCACCAACAACAGCTTTGCCACTCCATTTGAATTCGTGACGAAGCTTTATGGCTATCCAAATCATAGGGAATTAGACCCCACGCCTATTTTGGCCATCTTCTTTTTTGTCTTTTTCGGCATGTGTATGACGGATTTCGGCTACGGGCTTTTGATAGCCGGCTTTTCATTTTGGGGACTCAGGAATCTATATCTGGATAAGGGTAAAAAAACAGTGCTGAGGCTATTCCTTTTATGCGGCATTTCAACTGCAATATGCGGCGCTTTGGCAGGGAGCTGGTTTGGGGATATCTTCAATTATCTGCCGGGCTGTTTCAACTTTTTGGTAAGCTTCAGGGATAAACTTGCGATCATCGACCCTATCAAAGATCCCTTGAAGTTTCTTATAATAGCACTGATCATGGGATTTATCCAGGTTTTGACAGGGATTTGCATACAGATATATAAATTTATAAGGGCCAGGGACTACTATGCCGCATTTTTGCAGAAGATGCCCTGGGTGGTGTTCCTTACGAGTCTGATCTTGTTTATAGTCTTAAAAAATAATAGCAGCGTGCCTTTGTACATCATCAAAATAGTCAAATGGAGCGCCATAGGCGGCGCGCTTGTTATAGCCTTATGCGAGGGAAGGGGAGAAAGAAATCCGTTAAAACGCATAGGCACGGGTTTGCTAGCCCTGTATGGAACTGTCGGTTTTTATGCGGATACCCTTTCATACAGCCGGCTGCTGGCCCTCGGGCTTGCCACAGCAGTTATTGCAAATGTGGTCAATCAGATGGCCATTTTGTCAAGGGGCATACCTTATATCGGCATTGTGTTTATGGCGGCTATTTTGGTGGCTGGCCATTTGTTCAATCTGCTTATCAATATGCTAGGCGCCTTTGTTCATACAAGCAGGCTGCAGTTCGTCGAGTTTTTCACAAAATTCTTTGAAGGGGGGGGGAGGGCATTCAAACCATTTGCACTTCAGAATAAGTACACTTATATTGAAGATTCCGATAGCGCTTTAACATAGCATCTCGTGTTTTGATTCTGATCAAATATTTCAATCGCACAGGATCATTTTCCTGTGCGGGTTTTTAGCCAGGTTTAATAAAGTCCGCCCAAAGGACGCTAATTTAATCTTTAATCTTTGCAGTGTAAAAGGGGGTATAAACCTATGGAGTGGGGATTCGTTTTAGCCATTTTAGGTGCCGCTACTGCGGTTGTACTTTCAGGTTTCGGTTCCAGTATAGGTATAGGAATAGCAGGTCAGGCAAGCGACGGCTTGCTTAGCGAGGAGCCTGAAAAGTTTGGTAACATATTGATCCTGGCGGTGCTTCCTGGCACACAGGGGATTTATGGTTTTGTGGCGGCGTTTATTGTAATGCTCAGGGTTGGACTGGTGGGAGGAGCTACGGTTGCGCTTACCACAATCCAGGGTCTCCAGATATTTCTTGCAAGTCTTCCTGTCGCTCTTGGCGGTCTAGTTTCAGGAGTATATCAGGGGAAGGTCTCAGCCGCAGGCATTGCTGTTGTCGCCAAACAGCCTGCTGACTCAATGAAGGCGGTTATCATGGCTGCCCTTGTTGAGACATACGCAGTATTGGGGCTGCTGATAAGCATCCTGCTTCTTTTTGGAATAAAGCTTTAGTCTATTAACATAAGGTATATAATTATGTCTTTAGATAAAATACTTGTTCAAATAAACACTGAGGCGCAGCAAAAGGCTGAACAGATCCTTTTGGAGGCCAAAGAAAAGGCTGAACAGATTAAAAGGGAGTCTCTTGAAGACTCAAGATTGAAGAAAGAGGCTATTCTGGATCGGGCAAGACAGGATGCGCAGGACAGGGAAAAACGGATGGTTCAGATGGCGCGTCTTTCAGGAAGAAAATCGATCCTTGCAGAAAAGCAGAAGGCAATCAATTTCATATTCAACTCAGCCATGAATCGTCTGGCTGGACTAAATCCAGGCAAATACAAGCAGATACTGAGGCACATGCTGATTAAGGCTGTCAGATCAGGCAGGGAGGAGATCATTTTGCCTGAAAAGGATAAAAAACTTATAGATGATGAATGGCTCAAAGGTGTTAACAGGGAAATTTCAAAGGCACGGGGACTGCCAGGCGAACTCAAGGTGGCCAAAGAGACAAGGCCGATAAAGGGCGGATTTATCCTGAGAGATGGACTGGTTGAGATAAACAGCTCATTTGAGGCGATCCTGAAGTATAACCAGAATGAATTGGAGTCAGATGTTATAGCATTGCTTCTTGAGAACTCATAATGGTCAAGATAGAATTTCATAATATGCATGACGACACAAGGTATTCCTTTGCTGTGGGCAAGATCAGGGCTCTGGAGTCAAAGATGCTTGATAACGGCCTGATTATGCGAATGCTGAAATCGTCTGGTATGGAAGAGATGTTAAAGATACTTGGGGACACAGAATACGGTGCAGGCATGAATGAGTCGGCTGATGTTTCTTTTGAATCAATTCTCGACAACGAGCTTCGCCGTATTTATGAGTTTGTTCATAAAATAGATCCTGATCCCATGTGGACGGACATCTGGCGATGGAGATATGATGCGCATAATATAAAGGTGATCCTGAAGGCCGGATTTTCAAATAAAGATGCGATGGTGCATCTTATTCCGCTTGGCATGGTTGATCCTCAGGATCTGGTATCCTGGCTGCAGGAAGGCGATTATTCATTTTTGCCTCCTTCTTTTAAAGAGGCGGTTGAGATGGCGCTGTCTTTTGATGAGAAAGGGGAAAAAAGCGGACAGGAGATTGATTTTATAATCGACCGCGCATTGTATCTTTATCTTTCCCTGGAGGCAGAGAACAGCAAAAATCCTTTCGTTAGGCATCTTGTTGAAATAATGGTGGATTTTATAAATATAAAGGCATTCCTGAGAACCAGTGGCAAGGGGATGGCAAAAGGCCTTTTTGAGCGGTCTTTCCTTCCGGGCGGATATATAAAGGAAGAGGCGTTTTTAGATCAGGGTGAAAAAAGGCATGATGAAACAGTTCGCTCAATCCTGGGAAATATGAGATATGAGGAGCTAATACCTGCTTTAGGCTCAGGAAATGTCGCCCTGCTTGAGGCAGCAATGGAAAGCTTTTTGATAACATACATTCGTCAGACACGGCGGAGGGCCTTCGGCGTTGAGCCTCTTATTGGCTATATATTGGCAAAGGAGATAGAGATACAGAACCTGAGGCTTATTTACATAGGAAAGGCAAATGCCCTGGAGGAAGGCCTTATAAAGGAAAGGCTCAGGGATGCATATGTCTGAGAAGCTTGCGATCATAGGCAGCAGGGATAGCATCCTGGGATTTAAGGCCCTTGGGCTGGAGTGTTATCCGGTTGAAAGACCTGAGGATGCCGTGCGTGTAATAAAGGATCTTTTTTCAGTCAAACAGGGGTATGCGGCTGTCTATCTGACTGATGATCTGGCATCCGGGATTGAAACGGAGCTTGATGATATTAAGAAGGATGCGTCCATGCTTCCTGTTCTTATCATCATACCTTCACACAAGGGAAGCCTTAATTTAGAGACTGTCAAGATTAGAAAGATGGTTGAAAAGGCATTGGGTATAGATCTTCTGGGTGAAAAGAAAACATAGATAGGAGAGGATATAGATATGGCTGGCAAAATAATCAAGGTATCCGGTCCGCTGGTCGTGGCTGATGAGATGAAAGACGCCAAGATGTACGATATGGTCAGGGTTAGCAAGGAACGTTTAATAGGCGAGATTGTGGAGTTGAAAGGGGATGTCGCATCGATCCAGGTCTATGAGGAAACAGGGGGGCTTGGACCCGGCGATCCTGTAGAGACTACGGGCTGGCCTTTAAGTCTGGAACTTGGGCCGGGCCTGATCGAATCGATCTTTGACGGAATACAAAGGCCATTGAACATAATATACAATCAGGTTGGAAATCTGATAACCCGCGGTGTGGATGTTCCTGGGCTGGACAGGACAAAAAAATGGTCTTTCAATGCAGTGGTAAAGACCGGACAGAAGGTAATCGAGGGCGATATACTGGGAACTGTGGAAGAATCCGTCCTTGTGGAGCACAGGGTTATGGTTCCCCCAGGAATCAGCGGCGAGATAGTGGAGATCAAGTCTGGAAAATACACAGTGACCCAGACGATCGGAAAGATTAAAACCGACAAGGGCGTCCGTGATTTGACATTGATGCACAAATGGCCTGTGCGCATGCCCCGTCCATATAAAGAAAAACTCCCTCCCACGCTGGGCCTTGGGACTGGGCAGAGGGTCATTGATATGTTCTTTCCGGTTGCAAAAGGCGGAACAGCCTGTGTGCCTGGACCATTTGGCTCAGGAAAGACGGTTGTCCAGCATCAGCTTGCAAAATGGGCAGATGCGGATATTGTTGTATACGTAGGTTGCGGAGAGCGCGGAAATGAAATGACAGACGTTCTCATGGAGTTTCCCGAGCTTAAAGACCCAAGGAGCGGTGAGCCTTTGGTAAAACGCACTGTGATGATCGCAAATACCTCCAATATGCCGGTCGCTGCCCGCGAAGCATCCATATATACAGGAATAACCGTAGCGGAATATTACAGGGACATGGGCTATGACGTGGCGCTAATGGCGGATTCAACATCCCGCTGGGCTGAGGCTTTAAGGGAGATGTCGGGCAGGCTGGAGGAGATGCCTGGAGAGGAGGGTTATCCTGCCTATTTGGCTACGCGTCTGGCGGATTTTTACGAGAGGGCAGGGAGGGTAATTACAATAGGAACGGAAAACCGGAATGGTTCACTTACTGCAGTAGGCGCTGTGTCACCCCCTGGAGGAGACCTCTCCGATCCTGTGGTGCAGGGTACACTTAAGATCGTCAAGGTTTACTGGGGGCTGGATGATAAATTGGCTTATAAACGCCATTTCCCGGCCATTAACTGGCTGCAGAGTTATTCACTATATCATGACACCCTTGAAGAGTATTTCGGGAAAGAGGCGGCTGAGGACTGGAAGGCGAACAGGGTAAAGGCCATGGGGATCCTTCAAAAAGAGGCAGAGCTGGAGGAGATTGTGCGTCTGGTAGGAAAAGACGCGCTCTCACAGGAGGATCAGCTTACCCTCGAGGTCGCTAAATCGATACGGGAGGATTTCCTGCACCAGAATGCCTTTGTGGAGGAGGACAGCTATACGTCCTTGACCAAGCAGTACTGGATGTTGAGGCTTATACTCAGGATGGAGACACTGTTCAGAGACGCTCTGATTGCAGGCACCTCGATTCATGAACTTACAAAATTGCCGATTTTTGAGACCATAGCCAGGATGAAACTTCTTAGCGAAAAAGAATTGGAAAAATTCCGTGAATATGAAAAGAATCTTTCAAACCAGGTAGAAAAGTTGAAAAAGGCCGTGCATGCATGATCCAAATAAATCCTCATGTCAATTAATTATGCGGATGGTACGTACCATGAGGCTTACGGTATGGAATCCTCAATCGACAAGACTTAAGGAGATGATCGATGTTTAAAGAATATAAGACAATAGGCGAAATTTATGGCCCTTTGATGTTCGTAAAAAAAGTTGAAGGTGTAACCTATGAGGAACTGGTAGAGGTGGAGCTGCCATCAGGCGAGGTCAAGCTGGGCAAGGTCCTGGAAGTGAATCAGGACGTTGCCATGATTCAGCTTTTCGGCGGATCAACAGGCATTGATATACACTCAACCCGCGTCCGTTTTCTGGGAAAAGGTGTGGAATTGCCGGTTTCCATAGATATACTTGGCAGGATATTCGACGGCCTTGGCCGTCCGATAGACGGTGGACCAAAGATAATCCCGGAAAAAATGGTGGATATAAACGGCGCCCCCATCAATCCCTATGCCCGTGATTATCCCTCCGAGTTTATACAGACAGGCATTTCCGTAATCGACGGATTGAATACACTGGTGAGGGGACAGAAACTACCGATCTTTTCCGGCTCAGGCCTGCCGCACAATCAACTGGCTGTTCAGATTGCAAGACAGGCCAAAGTGCTTGGCAAGGAAGAAGAGTTCGCCGTTGTCTTTTGCGCTATGGGGATCACTTTTGAGGAGTATGACTATTTTCGCACAGATTTTCAGAAGACAGGGGCCATCGACAGGGCTGTTCTTTTTGTAAACCTTGCAAACGACCCAGCCGGAGAGCGCATTGCCACACCAAGGATGGCCCTGACTGCAGCGGAATATCTGGCATATGAGAAGGGGATGCACGTCCTGGTTATTCTCACGGATATGACGAATTACTGCGAGGCCCTCAGGGAGGTTTCAGCCGCAAGGAAGGAGATACCCGGACGAAGGGGTTATCCTGGATATTTATATACGGACCTCTCGACCATATATGAAAGGGCAGGAAGGATTAAAGGACTGAAAGGCTCCATTACACAGATACCAATATTGACCATGCCTGAGGATGACAAGACACACCCCATACCTGACCTGACCGGATACATAACAGAAGGTCAGATCATACTGGGCCGGAGTATGCACAGAAAAGGGATATATCCGCCTATAGATGTCCTCCCTTGCCTTTCGAGGTTGAGGGATAAGGGTATGGGAGAGGGAAAGACAAGGGCGGATCACTCCGGTTGGTCAAATCAGCTTTTCGCCGCTTATGCAAGGGGAAAAGAGGCTGCGGAGCTTGCCGTTATCCTTGGCGAGGCTGCCCTGAGTGATACTGACAAGATATTTCTGAAGTTTGCCGAACAGTTTGAGGACAGATTTGTCCGTCAGGGGGCATATGAGGATCGCAGCATAGAAAGGACCCTTGCAATAGGATGGGAGCTTTTGGCCATGCTGCCCAGGGTCGAACTAAAGCGGGTAAAGGATGAGTACATAGACAAGTATATGCCAAGGCATGAGAAGTCAGCAAGGCATGAGAAGGAAAAGGTAGCGGTAGCTTAATTATAACATATTATATATGGTTAACATTAGTTTCTTTCTTGTATCTAACTATCTAACTAACTAAATTATAATCCAAAAAAGGAAATAGCTTAAAGTGAAACTTGAAACAAACGCCACCCGAATGGAGTTGTTGAGGCTAAAGAAAAGGATAGTCATAGCCAGACGCGGGCACAAGCTCCTCAAGGATAAACAGGATGAACTGATGCGCAGATTTATGGATATGATCAAAGGATACAGGGAATTGCGTTATAACGTTGAGGAAAAGCTCGCCGATGCCTTTAAGGTATTTATATTGAGCAGGGCTGTGACACGGAAGGAGTATTTTGAGGAGGCGTTTTTAGGGAAAAAGGAATCCCTGGAGGTACAGGTTTCTTCTTTCACCATCATGAATATAAAAGCGCCGAAATTTGAGCTGAAATCGGTTCCGGATTTTTATACATATGGTTTTTCAAGCACTCCGGTGGACATGGACAGATCTTTGGCCCTATTGTCAGAGGCCCTGCCTCTCATGGTTCAACTGGCGCAAATCGAAAAAGGCATAGAGCTTCTTGCAGAAGAGATAGAAAGGACAAGACGCAGGGTAAATGCCCTGGAGTATGTGTTAATCCCCAGCCTGCAGGAGACCATCAAACATATCACAATGCGGCTTGCCGAGATGGAGCGTTCAAACCTTACCCGTCTCATGAAGGTCAAGGATATAGTCAGGGCCCATTAGAAAGAGGGTATGTCTATTATTGATAATCAAAGAATCATAATTGATGGCCTCGTAAAAAGTCTAAAATGCCCTTAAAAATAAGTTTAATATTATAAATTTGGTACATATTTTTTCGATATAATCTTGGTTTTTCATCATCA
>JAFGSM010000217.1 GCA_016934595.1 bacterium
ATGTATTTCGGAGATGATATAGTTGTTTTAACGGATATGCACACCCCTTTGATATACAATGACATAACCATATGGGGATTGCCATTTGAGCCTTTGGATGGTGCAGGTGTTCTTAATAAACTGCATTCATTGAAGGGATGTATGTCCAGTGATAAAAAAAATATCCTGTTGTTTCATGGGGAGCTGATAGATGCCTTCTTCTCAAGAAGGGATTTCGGCCACGAGGGTGAAGAAAGATATATGCCTGTCAGGCTTTCCTATTTCAATGATCTAAACATTGATTATGTGCTCGCCGGCCATTTTCATTCCAGATTCGACGTCAGGGAATTAAAACACGGAAGATACTTTGTATATCCCGGAAGTCCTGTGTCAATAACCAGGAAGGAAACAGGACAAAGAAGGGTGAACATATTTAAGCCAGGCAGCCCGCCTGTGGAATACCTTTTGGATACGCCTCATTTTGAAGACCTGACCATCGAGCTTGATCCTTTTGGCAGCAGGAGTCCTGTCGATATCGTTAAAGAAAAGGTTGAAGGGGTTAACCCTGTTGCACGAATAATTCTGACCGTTAAAGGTTTTATAAACTGCAAGGCCCTGAAAATGGGCGAGGCACAGATAGTACAAAGGATAAGGGATGTATGTGCCGAAAGGTGCGTTGAGGAGCATTACGAGTTCAAAGATTTACATGCGATTCTTGAGGATGACCTGTTAAAGGCATTTCTTAAGAAACTGGAACAAAGGGATTACGACGAAGATCAGAAGAAGCGGCTGCGCGACATGGCGGTCAGGGCAGCAATGGGGATATAGGCATGAGGATAAGAGAGTTTTCAATAACACGTTATGGCCCGCTGGCGGATGCAGGGCGGTTTCAATTGGCCGGTTTCAATCTGATCTTCGGCAAAAACGAGTATGGAAAGACCCTGACGATAGACGCCATTTTAAGGTTTCTCCTGGGTAGGAATATCAAACCCAGGGAGTTTGAGCGTATAGAGAGGGTGACGGAAACGCCTGAGGGATATCTGATCCTGGAAGACCAGGAAGGCGGACAGATCAAATTGCCTGAAAGGGGCACGGTGGAAGATTTTATGGGTTTAACGCCTGCCGATTGCAGGAATATCTTTGTTATAAGGGACAGCGACCTTTCTATATATAATGAATCCGGATTTTATGCCGAGATGACAGACAGGCTGACGGGTTTGAGGACAAAGGAGATATCCTTAATAAAAGAGGGCCTGAGAAGGATAGGCGGAATAACCCCAAGCGGTATGTTTGTTGATAATAGGGAAGAGAAACTCAAGACAAGGATAGAAAACGCAGGCCGTCTTGCCGTCAGGATAGAGGAAATGTCTAAAAGGGCAAAGGCTGGGGGATTTGATGAATTTGAGTTTCAATGGGAAATGCTTTCAGAGGCAAAGGCAGCCGTTTCCCAAAAGATAAAGGACCTTGAGGATGCAAGAAAAAGGGAAAGGCTTGAGGCAGGGGAAAATGCCTTAGAAAACCTTAAAGGGTCTTTGGCGAACATCAGGCGATTAATAGCTTATGATCATGATGACAAACAATTTTGGAGGGATTGCGAAAAGGACATCCAGAGATATGGCAGAGAAAAAGAGGAGATGCTAAAGGATCTTGCCATGAAAAGACAGGGGTTTAAGGAGACGAATGATAAACTGGACTTGAAGGAGAGGGATTTCATCATCCTGGAGGAAAGAAAAAAGATAGTGGATGAAGAAATCAGGCCTCAAATAAAGAATTATGAGAGAGACCGTGAGCGGTTGGCCGGACTGGAAAAAAAGGCAGCCTTTTTCAGCGCAACCGGAAAGATATCCGTAATACTCTTTGGCCTATCCTTGTTGGGTATCTTTTTAATGCCATCTCCATTCTTTTATATCCTGTCCATCATTTTTATCACCATGGCAGCCGTGTCATCGATATTTGTATTCTGGTTTGTCAGCCTCAGGGCAGATGTTTCATCGACCCTTGAGAGGATCAACCTGACACTATCAAGATTCGGCCTTGAATCGGACAGCATCGAAGGTATCAACCTGAATATCCAGGGATTCGGAGAGATGTATTCAATAGAGGCCGGGGTATTGAAGAGGCTGGGCATAGAAAGGGATGGGGCAGGAAATGAGATTAAAAGATTGGAAGGAATGGTTTCAAGGATTGAGAAAAGGATAAATGATATAAGGGATAGGCTCGCCGGTTTAAGGAAAAAGTCAGGTGAGGATACACTCGAGGGTTATTCGGGGAAGCTTGAGGAGAAAAAAGGGTATGAAGAGGCATTGCGGGAGAATAAGATGCTTCTGGAAAGCCTTTTCGGGTCAAGGCCAGGGACGATTGAAGATAATATTTCATACTGGGCTGATGAGATTCGAGGCATTGGGTTTTTTAGAGACAAGGCTATAGGGATAAAATATGATGAAAACGCCCTGTCAAAACTCAAGGACGAGGAGGGTTCGATTAAAGAAAAGGTTGAAGAGCTTGGGGTAAAGATCACCCATTTTAAAAAGGATCTTGATGAGATAGAGAGGGAAGCAAACAAGATAATTCAGACAGGATCGGAGCCGGAACATGGTCATGGATGTGAATATGAATACGGATGTGGACATGGACATAGAAATGAAACGCCCATGAATCTCCGATTCACAAAGGGGAATGAAAATACCCGGAGGGGATTTTCTGACGAAAATGAATATATATTTTGCAGGATGTATGATGACTTGATCCATGTCAGAAACAGACTCTCAGGATTTGTTATGGAGAGAGAAAAATCAAGGGAAGCGGTGTTGAACGCTATATCGATATTCGAAGAGATAGAAACAGAGGAAAAGGGAAAGATAATCGACCTTTTTGGGAAGGATAGCAATATATCACATTATTTTAAAGGGATAACAGACGGACTTTATGACGAGGTTCTTTTCAGTCAGGAGACAAGTAAAATCGAGGTGAAGCGGAAGGATGGCGTTATACTCGATGCTGGAAAATTGTCAGGCGGCGCATATGATCAATTATACCTTTCTGTCAGGATAGCGCTTGGAGAGAAACTCCTGAAAGGGGAAAAAGGGTTTTTCATCATGGATGATCCGTTTATCAAGTCCGACGCAGAAAGGCTGCAAAACCAGATCAGGATGCTTGATACAATCTCCAAGTCAGGGTGGCAGGTGATTTATTTTTCCGCAAAAGAGGAGATCATCGCCGCCCTGAATGAAAAGATAAAAGCAGGGTTAGTTAGTTATAATGTTTTGAAAATCCAAATCTGATCAATTTCCCCATATCATCTATAATCTTGACAAGATCGTAAAAAGTCATCCAGAAAATTTTGATGGCCTCGTAAAAATCTAAAATGCCCCTAAAAATAAGTTTAATATTATAAATTTGTTATATATTTTG
>JAFGSM010000218.1 GCA_016934595.1 bacterium
CCGGTAGTGCCAAGAAAGATTTACCCTATCATAACACCTTGATTTTACAGAAAAGTAAAAATCTTACTGTCAAAGATCAGTCAAGGTTTTTACCGGGCTCTGTGAAATCGCCTTGGTTTATTTTGTGCCCGGCGGCATCAATAACCTTTGATTTGGCCTTTAGATAGTCCTTTTATTCCAGTCCGTTTAATAATGCCTTTCCCATCTGATCTAATGACCCCGCTTTCTCAAGATATATTTTCCCAAGCATGGGCAGGATGATTTTCCTGGGCGGCAATTCCTGAAAAGGGTCTTCCTGTTGATAGATCTTGAGCGCTTCATAAAGGCGCTCAGAGGATAAAAGATCGTAACAGTGGGATAGTAAAAGTTGGGCGGCCTCTGATTTACCCATGCAGACATAGGTATAAGCAAGGTAGAGTTGGGTAAAAAGCGCCTTTGGGTCCTTGTCCAAAACGGATCTGAAGCAACGTGCCGCTGCCTGTAAGTCTCCCTTGTGATTATAGGCAATCCCCAAGTTGTGTAGGCTGGTCCTATAATCTTTGTCTAGCTCAAGGGCCTGCTGCAATTCAGAGATCGCCTCCTCAATGCGATCTTGTTTGATAAGTATATACCCCAGATTATTATGCGCTAGCGGGCTATTTCTGTCGTAAGTTAGAGACGTTATGAGATAGTCATAGGCCTCCCCGTACCTGCCCTGCTCGGCAACGACGATGGAGAGGTTATTATATGCATCCGCATAACGGGGAAAAATCTCTATCGCCTTGAGCAGGTGGCTTTCCGCGTCAGACTCGAGGTTCATGCTGTGGTACACCAATCCCAGATTATAATGGGTCATGTGATGCGTTTCACCGTGTGTGCCTCTTGCTTGATTCAGGGCCAGTTTATATTCATCTATCGCTTTTTCTTTTTGGTTTGTGTTTGCGTAGTATCGCCCCAAATTATGGTGCGCCCTTGCTGAAGCAGGATACTTGTCAACCGCATCCAACCAGAGGCTTTCTTCTGTTTTCCAAATGGCATTGCGAATAAATGTGCTATGACCAAACCCAACGAGGACCAATATAAGGAACAGGCAAAAAGAGACCTGAAGCGTTTTTTTACTATAGGTCTCCATCCCCTTGATGATCAGTATGATAATTGGGACAAAAAACAGCATGGAGGGGATATAATTGCGATGCTCAAAGACAAGTTCCAAGGGAAATATGGACGCTTCGATCAAGTGGTTGAGAAAGAAAAAGAGAATACAATAGGAAACGAGAGGCCATTTTTTTGACTTTATTGTAACCAGGGCAAGGACGGTAAGGATAAACAAGATCGCCAGCAGGGTTGTGGGAGGATCAATCAAGCTATGGGACGGAGAAATATCGTGAGCGATACATAATCTGGTAGGCATGGGATAGAACAAAAGGGAAATATAGAAGAGAATAACACGCGGTTCAGTCAACAATCTCTCGGACAAAGTAAATGATCTGTGGCCATAACTCGAAATGAGGTGCTTGAGATCGAATACAGAGAAACCTTTCAGTATCAGTGCTGCAGTTAAAGGGACGAGGATCATTGCAACCAGGATGACGGATGTTTTCTTTATATTTGTCTTCGTAATCCCTTGAATAAGAAACAGATCAAAGATAAGGATGCTGATTGGAAACATCGCGGCATTTTCTTTTGAACCGATGGCCAGAAAACCACAAATAATACACATGAAATAATGGCCGGCTTTCAATGGATTCTTTGTGGCAATCCTTGCTTTGAGGTAGAAATACATGCCCATAATGTAAAACATCCCTGCAAGGCTTGCCATGCGTTGTACAATGTATGTTATCGCTTGTGTCTGGATCGGGTTAATGGCCCAAAAAACTGCAGCAAGAAACGCGATAAAGTATGAGTTCGGCCCGTATCTTGCTTTTAACAATGGCAGATTGAGAGTCAGGTAGATAAAAAGGAACAGAAATATTGAAGCGAAAAAATGAACAGCCAAGTTAAAAACATGGTATCCGAACACCCGGTTTTTTCCTAAATAGTGGTTGATAGCAAAGGTGAAACATGCGACCGGACGATATATCTCTCCCGTTCCCCCAAGGCTTGCAAAAAAGGTGTTTTGAATGTTTTTCCAGTTGAGTTCAGTGAGGTGAATTCCTTTGTTTTCCAAAATGTTTGGTTCATCATCGAAATGCCATGATGAGTGAAAGGTGTTGGCATAGACGGACAGCAGAAGGACAAGAATTGCAAGAAATGCGAAAGTTGTCCTGCGGCATTGCGATATTTCGAATTCCGGTTTAATCGTCAAAATCCCCATCGTTGTCTCCATGAATGATGATGCAAGAGCATACAAGATCAAAACAGGATTGTAAAATTAGAATCAATATCCTTGACGGGTGTGAAGGCTGGGCGCATTTACTGAACCTGCTGTGGTGTCTTTTGGCATTGTTAATAGGCTCTATTGTCATCCTGGCCTGGGTCCCTCCCGTTAGCAGGGACGCACTCGTTCATCATCTTGCCATCCCTAAACTGTATCTCACACATGGTGGGATATATGAAATTCCCTCCATGGTCTTTTCCTACTACCCCATGAATCTGGAACTTCTGTATATGGTCCCTCTATGGCTTGGTAATGATATCGTGCCCAAGTTTATCCATCTCAGCTTTGGCCTGTTCACAGCCTGGTTGATTTATGCCTATATCAGGGAAAGGATTGGCGCATCCTATGCCATTTTAGGCGTGCTGCTTTTTCTTAGCATTCCTATCATTGTTAAACTCTCCGTTACTGTTTATGTGGATTTGGGGCTTGTTTTTTTTTCCACTGCATCCCTTATACTGCTCATGAGATGGCGCCAGGATAGTTTTCGGCTCAAGCACTTGATATTTTCTGCGATATGTTGCGGATTGGCAATGGGCACAAAGTACAATGGATTGATAACCTTTTTACTGATAGGTCTCTTTGTGCCATTTTTATATGCAAAATATGGTCCCGCAAACAGAACCAGTTTTTTTAGAAGTAGCGCCTATGGGTTGATTTTTGTCTCCGTGGCGTTACTCATATTTTCACCTTGGATGATAAGAAATTATCTGTGGACACAAAATCCCATATATCCTCTTTATGATCAATGGATTAATGCGCAGAGAACCCCTTCTCAAACGGTGGGCGTCTTGGCCTATCGGTCTCTGTTTTATAACGAGTCATGGTGGGAGATTGCCCTTCTGCCGATAAGGATTTTTTTTCAGGGACAAGACAACAATCCCCAATATTTTGATGGTCATTTGACATCCTTCCTGTTTGTGTTTCCGATATTTTCGCTTTTTAGTTTAAAAAGCGATTCAACGAACGTTAGAAATGAAAAAATTATCCTTATAGCATTTACGATTCTCTATTTTTTCATTGTCCTTTTCACGTCGACCCTAAGAATTAGGTATATCGCATCAATTATTCCCCCATTATTGATTCTATCTGTTTATGGACTAAAAGATATTTTATCTTTTGTGCTTAAAATAAGCAATAATAGTAAAA
>JAFGSM010000219.1 GCA_016934595.1 bacterium
GAAAAAACTTGGTTGATAGAAGGAAAAAACATAAAAATCAATAGGATATTATTGCTAATACCTTTTTTATAAAGGTGAACATCCGATATAAATGCTTATACTGGTTCGGTAATAAAGTATTATATTAGAACATGTTTGCAGTAATAGTCTGCTTATTTTTGTGTAAATTTTAGTGATTTTTATTTTTCAAAAGGCCGGCTTCTTGCAGAAAAAAATTTGGCAAAAATGTAGTCTTTCAATACAATCTTATTGAGAATTATTCCTAATTTTTCTAAAACTCTTTAATATTTCTACTAAATGAGAATATAAAGAAAATGTATTAAACTGCTACACATTTTAAAGATATTGTAACTTCTCAATAACCGTGTGGTAAAAATAATAAAACATATTTAGTATCAATCTCTAATCTTTTCAATTTCATCCCGTATCATAGCTGCCTCTTCGAACCTCAGTTCCCTGGCATAACGCTCCATCTTTTCTCTTAATTTTTCCAGATATGCCTCATTTGATATCCCTGATATCCCGGCAATTTTATAAGAGCCCCCCTCATCCTTTATCAGGCTGGGGGTGTAGTAATCCTTCTCATAAACCGTTTGCAGTAAATCCGTTATAGATTTTTTGATGGATTCAGGGGTTATATTATGTTGTCTGTTATAGATCATTTGTATCTGCCTGCGCCTGTTAGTCTCTTCGATCGCCTTCTGCATCGAGTACGTCATCTGATCTGCGTACATGATCACCTGGCCATTGACATTTCTGGCCGCCCTGCCGGCAGTCTGTATCAGTGAAGTGGCAGACCGAAGGAATCCCTCCTTGTCCGCATCCATTATGGCTACAAGGGAGACCTCAGGCAGATCAAGCCCTTCCCTTAGAAGGTTTACCCCTATCAGGCAGTCAAATACCCCGAGACGGAGGTCTCTTAGTATTTCCGTTCTCTCAATCGTGTCGATTTCTGAATGGAGGTAACGGACCTTGATATCCAGCCCATGATAATATTCACTTAAGTCCTCAGCCATTTTCTTGGTCAATGTTGTTACCAGCACCCGCTCATTCCTGTCCACCCTTATCCTGATCTCGGATAGGAGGCCGTCAACCTGATTGGATGCAGGACGGACTATGATTTCCGGATCCATAAGGCCTGTGGGCCTGATGATCTGTTCAATAACCCTGCCTTCTGCCGTCTGCAATTCATAAGAACCTGGCGTGGCAGATACGAATACCAATTGATTTACCTTATGGCAAAACTCGTCAAAGCTGAGAGGCCTGTTATCATATGCGGAAGGGAGTCTAAATCCAAATTCCACCAGGCTGTTTTTTCTGGATCTGTCCCCTTCAAGCATGCCCCGCAATTGCGGGCAGGTTACATGACTCTCATCGATAATCACTATGGCATCAGAGGGATAATAGTCCAGCAATGTATGGGGCGGCTCTCCAGATTCCCTGCCATCCAAATGCCTGGAATAATTCTCTATCCCGTGGCAGTATCCGATCTCCTCCATCATCTCGATATCATACAAAATACGCTGTTCCAGGCGTTGGGCCTCCAAAAATCTCCCATCTGCATTCAACACAACAAGCCTATCTTTGAGTTCCTCACGAATCCCTTTTATTGCCTTTATCGTCTTTTCTTTAGGCAGGACATAATGACTGTTGGGATATATGACAATACGATCTAATTCCCTTTTTTTAATACCCCGCAAAGGGTCTATATAATAAAGCCCTTCGATTTCATCCCCGAAAAGGCTTATCAAAACACCATCATTTTCATAAGCAGGGAATATCTCTATTACGTCCCCTCTCACACGAAAGTTGCCCCTCTTGAACTCAAAGTCGTTTCGGGCATACTGCATCCTGACAAGCTCCTTCAATATCCTGCGTCTGTCAATAATCTGTCCCTTCCCGATCACCAGGCTCATCTTCATATACTCATCAGGGGAGCCCAGACCGTATATACACGAAACACTCGCTACTACAATCACATCTGAACGGCTGAGAAGAGAACGGGTCGCAGAATGTCTCATCCTGTCAATATCTTCATTGATAGAGGAATCCTTTTCAATATAGGTGTCTGTCTGCGGGATATATGCCTCAGGCTGATAATAATCATAATAGCTTACAAAATATTCAACCGCATTATCAGGGAAGAATGCCTTGAATTCTGAATAAAGCTGCGCGGCCAGGGTCTTGTTATGAGAGATCACAAGCGCAGGTCTTTGAATCTCCTTTATAAGATTGGCAAGCGTAAAGGTTTTGCCTGATCCTGTTACGCCTAAAAGGACACAGTGGGAAGCGCCGCCCTTTACATAGCGGACAAGCTTGTCTATTGCCTTGATCTGGTCCCCCTGCGGGGTGAATTGAGCTGTCAGGCTAAATAGCGCCATATTGTCAAATTACTCCATAACTAAACAGTAATAAGATCTTATAAGAAAATTTATTTTTCGGAACAAACCCTCATGTCGTAAATTTATAATATCATATTGATATTTTTGACCGATTTAGACTTTTTACGAGGCCGTCAAAAATGATTGATGAATGACAGGGGTCACATAAGTTTCCAACCAGCAATTCTCATCATGACCAATTTCCATGCCATATATTTTATATTAAGATAGAATAAATATTATATATTGTGTTAAAAAGCGCCATAGTGAGAATTGCTGGTTTCCAACTGATTAATTTGTGAACAGGCAAGCGCCAAAGATGATCAGATTTCTATTTCATAATCCTCTTTCAATATCCCATTAAAACCTTAATGATCCCTTATTTCCCTCAGCTATAATCTCTAATAAATCAATAATAGCCAATCAATATTTTGATTTATTCTCTCACTGTAAATGGTTGACATACACAGGATATCAACCACAGGCCCTCCTTACAGGATGCGATTCCATTACATTTTGTGTTGTTAATACTTGCTATATTTTTGAGCCATAAAACGGCCACTAAAAATATTATACCTTTTGTGGCATCATTTATGCGAAACTGCTTTATGACGAAATCGATCACCGCTTTTGACTTATGATGATCTTTGATATTTATTGGTATCTCTGGGGGGGGGATATGATGGGTTATAAGCCTAAGGAAGGTTGCGGATACTTTGCAACGGCCTTTTTTCTGGCATGTCTAATATCTTCCGTTTTTACATTAAACGCCGAACCGCAGGTCCCCTTTTATAATCCCTTTTCCCCCAATCTACTTTACAATTCAATAGGATCTCCCCCCGGTTATTTAAGTTCTCCTGTTATTCAACCTTCTCAGGCAGTCTATCCCCAGGGTATCTCATATATAGACTATTACGCATCCTATCCATATATTCCACAACAAAATTATTCCTACAACACGGGAATACCATATATAAATGGCTCAGGTGGTTATCTCCCGAATAATGCCGGCTATATACCTGGAATCTCTCAACCACTAACTGTTTATAACCCTTATCAAAATTATCAATCTGCCCAGGGTTCCAATTACTCAGTCGCTTCATCAGGGAATTATCAAACAGTGTCATTCTATCCCAGCACAAACAATTCAAATACACAAACCCAGACCTACCAGCCAAATTCTGTCACATACACCCCAGGTTATGTCCCTGTTCAGATTAATTCAGGGGCATATTTCCCTGCCGCTCAAAACGGATATTATACCCCTGCGGCGCCACAAATACCAAATATATATATCCCTTTCCCGTCTAATGTCCCGAACATTTCTCAGCCTATTGTTTATAATAATTATTATCCGGCAAATCCATACGCACAAAACCAGTACTCTACGTATCAGTATCCGGCGGCCCAGCCAGCTTATTCCGGATATTACGTTCCGAATTCAAACTACTGGCCGAATGCGGAAATTGATGAAACAGAGCCTGCCGATATAGAAGGCGCTTATAAAGGGGAGTGGGCAAGCGAAACTACAGGGGATGACGGGGACATATGTGGAGAAATAGAACAGGATGGCGCAAAGGTCAGCGGAGAGTTTAAATTGAAGGAGTATGTAATCGAGGTTGAGGGCAAGGCCCCATTCACCGGAACAGTTATAGGGAATACGGTCACATTGGAAATAGACCTGAGCGGGCCTGTCCTGGAATTTGTAGGTACAGTTCAGAGCAATGGGGATATAACCGGCGCATATATAGTTGAATCATCCACCGGATCTATAATTGACAAAGGCACCCTGACACTTGAGCCTAAATAGCGCTTTGCCTGAAACGTTTGGCTCAGGATTGCCCGGGGCTATTGATAAGCTAAATTAGTCGCAAAATCGAGATTCGTACAAAATTCTGCCGCTATATCTTTACTGATAAAACCCTTCTGGTAAAGATGTCTGACAGAATCCTGCATGGTATGCATATTGTATCTGCCTCCAGTCTGAATAGAGGAAGTCAGCTGCATTGTATTTCCCTCGCGAATAATGCTTCTAACTGCTTCAGTCAAAATAAGGGCCTCTGTTGCCACAACCCTGCCGCTGCCGTCTTTTTTAGGAAGCAGTGTCTGTGAAACAATCCCTTGAAGGCAATTGCTCAGCTCAATAGCCATCTGTTTCCTGTACTGAGCGGGAAACATGCTTGTTATCCTGTCAATAGCCTGGATGCAATCCGGAGCATGCATGGATGTCAATACAAGGTGGCCGGTTTCGGCTGCTATGATTGCAGTTTGAACAGATTCGGCATCCTGCAGTTCCCCTATGAGGATTACATCCGGATCTTGCCTTAGAGCCTCTTTGAGCGCAACAGAGAAAGACTTGGTATCCGATCCTATCTCTCTTTGCTTTATAATGCTCTTCTTGTTCTGATGGACATATTCAATAGGGTCTTCAAGGCATATTATCACAGACTCCCTTTCGTTATTTATCAGGTCAACCATAGCAGCTAATGTCGTTGTCTTGCCTGATCCTGTAGCGCCTGCGATGATCACGATCCCCTTTTTTTTACGAGCCAGACTGGAAATAACCTTCGGAAGGCCCAGTTCCTCAATAGACCTGATACCTGGCATTATAGTGCGAAAGGCAGCCTCAACATTGCCTCTCTGGACATGGATATTCACCCTGAACCTCTTCTCAGGGTCAGGTGAAAATGCAAAATCGAGTTCCTTCTGTTTTTCAAAACGGGTTATTTGTTCTTCCGTCAGTATGCTATAAATCATGGCCATGAGGTCATCCTTAAAAAGGGGCTCCATGTCGAGCGGGACAAGGCGGCCTGATATTCTAAGTATTGGCGGTCGGCCATAGGTGAGGTGAAGATCTGAAGCATTTTCACTATGAGCCAGATTGAGCAAGCGTATAATGTCGATCATCTCAATAATCCTTTTGATCCTCTGACGATCTGCGCAGTCTATTTGCTCAAACTTCACGCCGATGTAATAGCTTTGCCCAAAATGGATCTCCTCGATCCTGGCGGTCTTGCCTAATATTGTTATCTCATTATCAATGCCCGGGATATTCAAGAAAATCTTCAATCTGTGCCCAAGAGGAATCAATTCCTTTGCTTCAAAAAGAAGCCCGTTTGCGCTGATATCCCTAGTTACAGCCTCCTTAAAATCTTTATCAATTTTACCCTCCAGCACTCTAAAATAACGCATGGGGATTCTCGATTTTATCCGTATCGCTTCCCTGGACTCTTTAATCTTTGTCTTTGCCAGGCTCATTTGCTGTTACACCACCTTCCAAGGTATTGGATTCAAATTCCAAGGATCCTTTCAAGGATTTATTAAAGGATTTATTATTAGTATTATGATCGTCACAATTATCATTATTTAATTATCGGAAAAAACAGGGAAAAAAGTCAGTCTTTTGAGGCTTTTTGAGGCAGGATTTTGGATAAAAACAAATAATTTCTTATAAAATCAAAGACATAGATAACTGCTCAATATCCTGTGGAAATGATAACTCATTGCCATTCAGAAGCCTGTTTTCCCATAACATATTGAGCAGTTATAACGCATAGAAAGATATGTGGATTAGTTTCTATTTAGCCACTTCTCAAAAAAGGGATCGCCGATCTTGTAACCGTCTTCATCCTTTTGTACAAAACCGTTCCTGATTAATGCCTTTAAAGATGCCTGCACACTGGAGGCAGAACCCAGATTGTACTTCATGATTGTATCCTGTGAAAACATTTCTTTTGTCTTGGCCAATGCACGCAAAACCGCACGCTGATGGTGACTGGAAGAATCATACAAATTGAAATAGAGTTCCCCCTGGTGGTATATAACAAGATCTATTGCTTGATATAAACCTTCTTCTGTAACATCCTTGGATGTCACCTGCCAAAGGTGATGCCCGACCATCTGAACATGATAAGGAATATTCTGAGAAATCTCTACAATCTGTTCTGCGAATTTCCTTTGAATACTTTTACCGGTAGATTCAAACCGCTCACAAATAAAATCTGCCATAATTTTAGGATCTACAGGCGTCAAAGGATAAACCAAAGCCATTTTGTAAAAAGGACGAGATTTATCAGTAAACATCTTTGTGGCGATATGAATCTTGCTTCCGATGAATACATAATTAACTAAAGGATGTTTAGAGATAAAAGGCTTTATCAGCATCTCAAATTCACCCCCATGCAGGCCTTCGATCTCCTGAAATTCATCAAGGGCCACCACGACTCTGATATTGTATTCCTGGGCCATTTGTTGAGGGAGATCAAAAATTTCATCCAGGGCGCTGTGGATGTTTTCAGTAGTTTTGGTAAAATCGAATCTTATCTTCCATTTCCCTCCGCCCCCAATCTCAAAACTGGGGACGATCCTTTTAAAAAATTTGGCGATCTTTTCCAATTTCTCTTTCAACTCAAACATAGCCTCGCTAATGGCCATCGCATATACTTCCAAAAACTGGGCGCAAGAAGTAGCCTTTTGAAGATCTACATAGATAGCTATAGCCTGCTTGTCATTTTCCATCATTTTCAGGGCGCTCTTTATAAGAGACGTCTTGCCCATCCGCCTATAGGCATAAATAAACAGATTTTCTCCCTTTTTCAGGTGCCCGATCAACTCTTCAATCTCCTTCTTGCGATCGGTAAAAAACTCATTTGTGGCGGGTTCGCCGAAACGAAAAGGATTTTTTGTCTTATTCATATTTGACTCCTTTCAATATAATAAAAGCATTTAAACGCAAATATGCTTAAAATCTATAGAAATTTATAGCACTATAATACTCTAAATAATATTAAATTGCAAATAATTTTTCATGTTTATTTTTTTTATCTTTTTTTATATCTTAAACCTTTATTTTTTTCAATATCTTAAAATAACCTGCTTGATCATAATTAAAATTTATTGTTATATTATTGAGAACTTAACCAATCATTTTTAAACCTATCTTGATAATTCATCTCAGGATAGTTATGATCATAATCCTGTTTTAAAAATGAAAATCTATAGTTACGGCAATAATCCATAAGCAGATGATAAGAATCATTTATTTTTTTCATCCTTTCAAGGGCTGCCGCATCCTCACTCCTTTTTTGATCAGGGTGATATTGATGTGCCAAGCGATGATATGCCGACTTTATCTCTTGCATTGTGGCCCTCTCATGGAGCCGTAACCCTTTCCTTGCATTATCAAGATCGTCAAAATGTATTATCCTTTTTTTCATCTTGGAAATCCTTTCTGGGTATTTTTCATGCCCATTTGTGAATCAAAGATTCATGAGGGTTTCATTTGTGCCATCCTTTTGGATTTGCTTGATTTTTTCCCAACAGATTATTATTCATGCCTCAGCGCGACTATCGGGTCGACATTGGCGGCCCGAACCGCAGGGTATAATCCAAAGATGACGCCGATGCCTATGCTTATGATCAGGGACAACATAATGCTTCCTGGTGTTATCACTGTGGGCATCCCTGCAAAACAGGTGATCAATAAAGGTATGAGGATACCCATTCCGATTCCAATAATCCCTCCGGCTATGGAAAGAACAAGGGTTTCAATGAGAAACTGGGATATGATCTGTTTTCTCTTTGCGCCAATCGCCCTTCTGATTCCTATCTCACGGATACGTTCGGTCACGGTGGCCAGCATGATATTCATTATACCTATTCCGCCCACAAGGAGGCTGATGCATGCGATTGAACCCAAAACGATATTGAATGTCCTTTTTGTCGCCTCGGCCTGTCTTAGCAGGGTTAGAGGAACATAAAGGGCATAATCCTTCTTCTTGTGGAACCTCTTCAACATCTCTTCAATGGCCAGCGCCGTTGATTCCACATTTTTTGTGCCTTCTATCCTGACGATAATCTGGTGCAATTCAACCCTTTCCCTCTCAAACGATCCGGATACCATACGGAAGATAGTATCTCCAAAATATATCCTCGCAAGATTGAGTGGAATATACACATCGATTTCCTGATCCGGTATTTGTATGCTGCCTGTTTCACTGCTTTCACTCTTAACAATCCCTATAACCTCAAAATAGTCGCCCCCTATGCGCAGGGCCTGGCCAATGGTGTTTTCTGCAGCCAATAGTTTTCTTGCCCCGAATTCCGTAAGCACAGCGACGGGCGATTGATTATCCTCGTCCGAAGGAACAATGACACGGCCTGCTATGACCGGCCTTTTGACAAGATCGAACCATTCAGGGGTAGTCCCAACGACCCTCAGTTCCATCGCCCTTTCCTTTAGCCTGGCCTCCTTGCGAATAAGTTTGGCAGGGGCTGTCTGTTTTACCGTCTTAAATGTCCCGGTTATCCTTGCATGATCTTCATAGGTTAATCCATATATCCTAAGAAAATTGGGGGTCGTTGTGCCGGTCCCCTCATCCATGGTTTTGACCGAGGTGATAATTATGTTTTCGCTTCCAAGCTTTCGAATCTGCTCAAGGGCGTCTTTGCTTGCGCCTTCTCCTACGGATAGCATGGCGATGACGCTTCCTACTCCAAAGACTATCCCCAGCATTGTCAAAAAAGAGCGCAACTTGTGAAGGAGCAGGTTTTCGATGCCGAGCATGATATTTCCAATGGATCTAAATTGTCTCACCGGTTTCACCCTCTATTCTCTCGATCGCGCCATCGCGCATATAAAGCCTTTGACCGGCAAAAGCGGCTATGTCCGGCTCGTGGGTTACCATTATAACGGTCTTCCCCTGCTGGTTGAGATCAAGCAAAAGCCCCATGATTTGGTTGCCCGTCACAGTGTCAAGATTCCCTGTAGGCTCGTCGGCAAGGAGGATCTGTGGATCATTGGCAAGAGCCCTGGCAATGGCGACCCTCTGCATCTCGCCTCCGGATAACTCCGCAGGGCGGTGATTCAACCTGCTTTCAAGCCCTACCTTCTCTGCCAGTTCGCGGGCGCGGCTGGTGCTTCTGGTGACTTCCCATCCCAGATAGTATAAAGGCATCTCTATATTTCTTTGAACCGTCAACTGGGGTATAAGATTGAAGCTCTGAAAGATGAATCCCAAGCGCTTGAGCCTCAGATCGCTCAGAGTGTCATCGTCAAGGGCGCTCACATCCCTTCCTTCAAGGATATAGCGCCCTGAGCTCAACCTGTCCAGACATCCGAGGATGTTCATGGCCGTGCTCTTTCCCGATCCGCTTGGCCCCATGATAGCCCAGAAGCTTCCGGATCGAAAGGATATGCTTACGCCTGCCAGGGCTTTTACGTCCTGCCTCCCCATGTGGTAGATTTTACAGGCATTTTCAAGCCTTAAGATGCCCTTGCTCATCTTTTTTCTCTCATTTTCCACGATCCCTCGTTTTTTCGGGTGGCAATTGGTTAAATCCCTCCTGCGATTTTTGCATCGGATCAGGCACGGATCTGCCCCTCGTTTTATCAACCGCCGCTGACTCAAGCGGAGGGGTGAGAAGCACAACCTCGCCCTCCTTCAATCCGCTTATTATTCGTATCATCCTGTTGTTGTCCATGCCGGTTTCAACCCTCCTGGGTTTGACAGCCTTCCCATCGACGACATAAACGGTAGGCTCTCCGCCGACCCTCAGGACTGCCTGAATGGGTATATATACTGCGTGATCATATTGTTCAATGATGATTTCAGCGCGGCAGGTCATGCCTGTCCGAAGCAGATCGCTGTTGCCGTCCAAAAAAATAACTGTATTGTAAATCTTCAAATCGGGGTTCATCCATGCGCTGTCCGCGTCAGGCAAAGGGGCGATCATGTCTACAGTGCCTGAAAAAATCCTGTCAGGCAGCGCATCCACCGTAACCTTTACAGGCATACCCTTTTTAATCTTTTCCATGCTCGATTCATGAACACCGATCTCGGCTTTGAGGGATGAGGTCGTAGGCAGGTGTATCAGCTCCTGGCGCTCCTGAACCGCCTGTCCCTCCGCGAGGGGCTCTGTCCTTCTAAACCTGCCTCCGCTCCTTGCGCTCGTGGCATATATTACTATGCCATTCACGGGGGCATAGATACTGGTTTTTTCGATCTGCCTTTCGATCTTTTCCAGCTTGTCTTTTTGTCGTCTGAATTGGGACTCCCTTGCCTTAAGGTCGGCCTCTTCCTGGATGACATTTGCCCTTGCCTTGCGGGTTGTCCTCTCAAGCGACATCTCTGCCTGCTTCAGATTGCTCTCTAATTCCGCCAGCCTTTTCTTGTGGGTGTAATTTTTCAAAAGATCAAGACTGCTTTCTGCAAGTTCGAGTTCCAATTCCTTTGTTTTTAAAACAAGCTCGTCTGCCTGAAGTTCTGCCTGAGATATATATTTTTCATTAAAAAGCCTTTTTGACCATCTCACAGTTTCCTCTGCGCGGCCTAATTCCTCCTTGGCCAGAGTAATCCTGGCCTCGGCCTCTTTCAACGCGTTAGGATATTCACCCTCTATATATTTCTTGAGGTCCTGCCTGGCGAAATCAAGCTGAAGCCTTGCATTGTCCAGATCGCTTTGAGCTTGGTTTTTAATAACCTCGAGATTCTCACGGGCACCGATGTAAGCTGCCTCGGAATTTTGTACGGCAATCTGCTGGTTTATCCTCTCGTCTATCAATTGGCTGGTGTCCAGCTCAACCAGCAGGTCCCCCTCTTTGACCACTGTGCCTTCCTGTATAAGCCAAAGGATGGAGGTCTTCCCTTCGACCTCATTTTTTAATATTATCTGATCCCTGGGTTTTATTGTGCCCGACTCGGTCACGCTAATGGTCAATGCTCCCTTCTGTACGGTAAATGTAGCAAGGCTGCTTGGATCCTGATCATTCAGCCCCGGCCGTATAAGCCATAAAATTAAAACCCCTATGATAAGCAGGGCGATGATTATGGCTGCCATTTGCGGTTTGGAATAAAAAAGCCGGAACCATTTATTTGTCTTCAGCATCATCGATTTCCTCCAGTGAAAAGCCCTCCAATAACCCCTTTTTATCCATCATCAGGATACCCATATCACTCTGGAGCTCCAGTTCGGCTATCCTGTAATTTATAATTGAGGCGGTCAGCCCATTTTGAGCAGAAAGCAGGGCATCCTGGGCCTCCAGCAGGTCTCGGATTTCCGCCCTTCCGGCCTCGATAAACATATTGATGCTCCTTACCCGTTTCTCCGCTACAGAAACGGATTTATACTGTATTCTGATGTTTTCCCGCAATTCGACAAGGTCACGGAGCTTGTTACGAACGGACAGCTTGATCTGATCCTCCAATATCTGGACATCCCGGACTGCCCTTTCAAGGGTGATGATGCCTTCGCGGTATGCATTCCGCTCAGCTGTCCTTTCGAAAGGCAGATCAAGGCTAAGGATCGCGCTGTATATGCCTTTGTCTGAACGGAGGCTTGCATCTTCCATGCTGGCTGATGCAACCGTCCTTCTTCCTCCGGTTTGAGCCTTTCCAAAAAGGGTTAGGTCAGCACCAAGGGCGTCAGCCAGGACGACCATTTTCCTTTGCGCATCATAGACCTTTCCCTGTGCCACACGCATATCAAAACGGTTTTCCAGGGCCAAGCGGATCGCCATGGACTCATCTATCTCAAACCGCCCAGCGTCATCCATATCCGGAGGAATCAGGATAACGGGCGCATCAGCAGGAGGGATATCCCCTGATGATTGTCTATTTTCCTTCTGGGTGTCCTCGGACAGATTTTTTATTACAGGAGCGACAAGGTTCTCAAGCTCGGCCTTGTCAAGCTCTATTGCGGCATCAGGAGGCAGGCCCAGTTTGTTTTTAAAATCGTCCAGACGGTCATGATAGGCCCCCATTGCAAAAATCCAGCGGTTACGCGCCTTCAGTTCGTCCTGGGCTGCCTTGTCAACATCTATTTCGGTCATACGCCCTGCGTCTGCAAGCCTTCTGGCTCGCCTGGACGCAGCTATCAGGCTGCGGTAGTTTTCCTCAGCATTCTTTGATTCATCCAGTTGCTTCAGTACCGACAGATATGCATCGGCAATCTCAACGGCGAATATGCCCCTGAATCTTTCAAATTCGTATATGGCATATATAACGTTGCGCTCGGCCTGAACGAGGGGCTCCATGACTATATGCCTGCCCGCCCCCCTCAATAGCGGGATGCTCACGGTCGCATCCGCCATTATTCCAAGCGATGATGCCCCGCCCAGGGTAAGCAGATTGGCCAGGTCTACTGCCAGGGCGGTCGTTAACTGGGCTCCGCTTTTCAGCCTCCTGCCCAAACCTATCGACCCGCTGTTTTGCGTGCCTGTGACCGTGC
The DNA here is from genome assembly GCA_016934595.1 of bacterium. Classification (GTDB taxonomy): domain Bacteria; phylum SZUA-182; class SZUA-182; order DTGQ01; family JAFGSM01; genus JAFGSM01. The sequence goes on from JAFGSM010000219.1 coordinate 12,609, forward strand.
TTTCACCTGTGGAATCAGCGCTTATGAGGCTTTCAACCTGACCCGTAAATGTCGTCCTGAACTCGTTTCTTTCAAGGTCAAGGGCAAGAGCGTTGCGGAAGATTTCCTCCTTCCGGTACTGATACTCGAAGCTATTCTTTGCACCGGTCTGTAATGCCTGCATAAGGGATAGTTTAAGGGTTTTCCCAATGCTTGAAGGCATATTGGGATCTGCCGAAGGGATAAAAGCAGGATAATCCTTTTCAGGCCAGCGATCAACCGGTTTTAACCGGTCAGACCCGAGGGATGCCTCGCAGGCGTATGGGAGATTCTGGTCGATCAAAAGGCGGTTGCGCAGTATATCGCTTGCACGCTCAATGGTAAAATCCTGCTCTTCATCTGCTTCACCCAATGCCTGTTTTTGCTTTTCCTTTATAATATTCATGGCTGCCGTATCCGCTTTTAGTCGATGTTTGGAAGGGGTCTGGCAGCCTGTCTGAACAAAAAAAAGGGGGAAAAGGATAAAAATCAACAGATGGGTTGCGCCGCAGACAACCTTTAAGTCTCTATCCATATTTTTGTATTTTTTTTTCTTATCCTTATACTTATACTTAAAGAAAATGACATCAAACACAAGGCCCCCTCGACATTTAAACATACATATAAATATAACATATAACGATGACTATAATATAGATGATCGTTTGTTTCTCCGTATCAGGATGGTTGGGATAAATTTGGACATTTCTGTTTTGCATTTACGGATTGTTGGGGTTACTTTTGCGCTAAACAATAACTTTGTGGTATATTAATACCATAGTGTTTTTCGTTCAGTTCCATAATCCATATAAATAAGGTATTCTATGCACATCGGTCTTTCCCGTCCATTTGCATTTAAACAGGTATAGCCGCTTCATGTTCCTTTATATCGAAATCTCGCGGGGCTTTAATCATTTCGTTCATTATTAGTTAAGCACAGGAAGATCATCGCATCGGCGATATTTAAAACAACGAAAGGGGGCATAAGATTCGGATAGATTAATAGATTAATAATATGTTCACAAAACTCATAGCCAATTGACGGCATTAAAAGGGGGGTAAGAATAAGGAAGGGGCTTAATTATGAAAAGAAAAAAGATATGGAAGGTACTATTAATCTGTGTTTTTACAGTAATCTTCGCCGGTGTGTTTTGCATCGAAACAACCGCCCAGCTTTCAGCATGGCCTGAGGCTATTACAGATCCCTATTCTGTTATATTTTCAGGATTTGGCGTTTCACCTCTCCTGGGGGGAATTTTTGGCGTTACGTCCCTGATTGGCCTTCCTCCCGAACCTTTTTTGTACTCAACTTATACTTATTACAGCCCCTACACATCTTATAGTTATAACTATCCCTTCGATTTCGACGATAATTGGTTTTGGCAGCCTTACCCATTTGATTACTGGGATTGGCGTCCTCCATATTTTGGTGTTACTTCAGCATATTTCCGTATTTATACTGATCCGCCATGGTGGGCATTTCCTTTGACTTTTTTCTAAGATAAGCAGTAACTTCTCAATAGCTTTGTGTTAAAATATATAAAAGTATTCAATTTTAACAGGATGACCTGAAGACAGTGCATATTTTTCAAAAGGGGTAATTTATATGGCAAACGATACGATTGTGATAGAGTATAAATTCAAACTGAACAGCGGGGTTCAAAAAAGATTTCCAATTCGTTTAAAATCCCCTGGCCTGGAGTTGGATCAGGATCTTAGACCATTAGGCTCTCTTCCTGACTGGTCTCTTTTAGGGTCAAATCAGTGTCCCCATTGCCCATTGGATCCAAGGCGATATAGGTATTGCCCGATTGCCGCCAATTTGATAAATGTCATCGATTTCTTTAAGGATTTTATATCATGTGACAAGGCAGAGATATCGATTTGCACGGAAAGTAGGGAATTCAGAAAATACGCAAGCGTTCAGGATGGGCTGAGCTCAATGATAGGCCTTCATATGGTCACCAGCGGCTGTCCGGTCATGGACAAGCTAAGACCCATGGCATACACTCATCTACCCTTTGCGAGCGTTGAGGAGACTATTTATAGGTCCATGTCCATGTATCTGCTCGCGCAGTATTTTTTGAAAAAACAGGGGGGAACCCCTGATTGGGAGATGAATGGCCTCCTTCAAATATATGACGATATCAATAAGGTGAACCAAAGCTTCCGTAAAAGGCTTTTGAGCATCAATCCAAAGGATGCAAGCTTAAATGCGCTTTACCACCTGGACTGCTTCACGCACATAACAACTATGTCTATTGAAGATGACCTTTTGCAGGAAATAGAATGCCTTTTCCATGCCTATTTTGAAGGCATATCCGAATATGTGATTTAATATGTCAAACAGATAAATTCTGCCCCTTTTCTGCGGCCCTCTTCATGCGATATTCCGCCAGCTTGTTGCCCAGTTGTTTTTCCTTTGCGAGCTTTCTACGCTTTGCGGTCAAGCATTTGGAACTCAATGCCTGCTTTAAAGAAAATCCGTGCTTTTTCTTATATTCTTTGGGAGTGAGGTTATGGATCTTAAGATGTGACCTTGATATCTGTTTGAACTCTTTTCCACACTCAAGACATACGACCTTGTCTTTCTGAATAGACGCCTTTGGATTATCGTTGACCTTCACTTTATTTATCACATCAAAGGAGTTGGATATACGATTCTCCTCATTCTTTATATCCCTGAGTGTAATAAATAATTTGTTCAAGGTGTCATTAATCTCATCCGATGACATACTGATGTGTGAAGCCTGAGCCGCGACTATATCAGCCGCCATTTCAACCAAAGTCTTTGGCATGTCCTTACCCCCCCTATATTATATATACCATAGTATAACTCAGTTATAACTCAGATTTTACACCTTTTATCAAAGCTAAAAAATGATGCGATGAAAATCGATCAGTTGGATACAAAAAATTAATGCCAATTGTCAAACAGTCATAAAGATTTAAAAAAAGCGCATAAATACAGGCATAACTAAGAGTAAGTTCTCAATATAGTATGGATATGGACTTTATGACTGCCTTCATAATGTATGGTTAAATAATATACTAAGCAATTTCAACCAGGCCATACAATAGCTATAATATGAATATATAAAGCAAAAATCAATTCGTAAGTAATAGATGCTTTTAACGTCTTATGTTGATTTTAAAAAAATACATACATATCCGCTACAATATATACTGAAAATTTTTGAGATTCAAGCCCAACATCCATAGACTTCTTAATTTGATTGAATCACTTATTTTTTCAATAAGTTATTTTTCAATAGAGTAAAATCGCCTTTTGCGATTCCATCAAATATCTTAATAGTTCACCACGGATTTTCACGGAATTGCACTGGACAATCATTTTCCTTGATATTCCGTATACTTCCGTGGTAAAATCCTGTATTAACGTAATTTATTCGGCTCACGGCGAACGGTTACCAAATATCTACCGGTAGCGAAAAAACGCCCTGGCATCAACGAGTTCTACATGGAAGAAACCCAGGAAGATATCGCATTGCATCTGGACCGGAATCTTCCTTGCGTCGTCAGAAAACCATATATATACATCCCCTTTTCTGTTAAATATACCCTTGGTTTTAAGGATGATCTTCGACTTAAAGACTTGCACCTCCTGTCCCTGTATTTTTAGGTTTTCCCTGGCGATGACCTTGACTTCAAGAAGGTATTCCTTGCCATCGTCGAACACGCGGACATAAAAGGATTCCTCCTCCTTTAGCGGGAGTGTCCTTACATAATACAAAGCGGAAAGGACATCGTGGGTCCATTCCTTCAGCTCAAAATGGACGGCCTCATCCCTTTCTATATATTTAATAATAAAGTTATCCCAGTCAAACGTTATGCTCTTAGTCTTTTTATAGTCCGTCTCCTTGATCTTTGCCTGAAAGAAATAGGAAAACCTGTATTGCGGATCGAACAAGGTCTCTATAGTATCCTCTACATCTATACCAAGCACCCTCATCCATTTGGCTGATCTTGCCACTGCCTGACCTTTTAGCACAGGCATGCCATCCGCATAAGTGCCAGTTGACAGGCTGAGTGTGGCAGAACCTGCGCTTATAAACCTTGACCAGCTTACCCTGTAATTTAATTCCTCGTTTTCAAATGGGAGGGCAGGATATACGGCTACGTCTTTCGTGATATCATCAGGAAAGGCTATGCCATAAAACATAATAAGACAGAGGATCATGGAGGAGAATAAAACAATGGCAGTAATCGCAGGGATATCTTTAAAGAGGGCGGCCATACCGGAACCTTTTTCTTCAAAGCCAGATCTTCTTTTCATGATTCGTGGCGGCCACCAAGTGCATGGATATTTGTTCTAATCATGACCCATCTTTCATGCTGAGACCGATCCTTTTCCTTTCAATATCCACTGACAGGACCTTTACACGAACAACATCACCCACAGAGCATACAGCGCTTGGGTCTTTTACAAACTTCTTACCCATCTGCGATACATGCACGAGCCCATCCTGATGTACGCCTATATCCACAAATGCCCCGAAATTGGTCAGGTTTGTAACCACGCCTTCTATCATCATCCCCGGCTTCAGGTCTTCCATTTTCATGACATCCTCTCTGAATTTGGGTGTCTTGATCTCCTGTCTTGGGTCCCTGCCCGGTTTCCTCAATTCCTCTATTATGTCCAAAACGGTAGGCAAACCTGCCTTTTCTGTGATATATTTATTGGGATCAATCCCGTCCAACAAGTCGTTGTTTCCTATAAGCCCTGTGATCTCCACACCCAGATCCTGGCACATGGCCTGCACGATAGGATAACTCTCAGGATGAACTGCAGAGTTGTCTAGGGGCTGCTCCCCATCCCTTATCCTCAAAAAACCTGCTGACTGCTCAAAAGCCTTTGCCCCGAACCTCGGCACCTTTTTAAGCTGATTTCTTGATCTGAATGCCCCATTTTCTTCCCTGTAAGCCACAATCTGCTTTGCAAGTTGAGGCCCTATGCCTGAGACATATTGCAGGAGGGAAGAGGATGCAGTGTTTAAGTCCACGCCTACAAAATTCACACATGACTCAACAACCGCATCAAGGGCCTGTTTAAGACTCTTCTGATCCACATCATGTTGATACTGCCCGACGCCTATGGATTTAGGCTCTATCTTAACCAGCTCCGCCAGAGGGTCCTGAAGACGTCGCGCGATGCTGATCGCCCCCCTCACTGTAAGGTCAAGATCAGGGAACTCTTCTCTTGCAATATCGGAAGCGGAATATATCGATGCGCCAGACTCATTAACAACAACCGCCTTGACCTCCCATGCAGAGCCATCCTTTGCCCTCTCAGCTAAAAGCTCCTTTACAAAGATATCAGTCTCCCTTGAGGCGGTCCCGTTTCCAATAGAGATGTACTCAACGCCGTAGTTGTCTATCATGTCCAGCATCAAGGCCATAGCCTCACCCTTTTTGTTGACAGGGGGATGGGGATATATCGTTGCGGAATACAGGTATTTCCCTGTGCTGTCTATAACAGCCACCTTGCAGCCTGTCCTTTGGCCAGGATCGATCCCCATAACCGTCTTCCCTGGAATAGGCGGGACAAGAAGGACATTTTTGAGATTCTTTGCAAAGATTGAAATCGCAGGCTCATCAGACCTTTCCTTGAGCGCCTGCCAGACCTGCTTTTCTATAGATTCCGCAATAAGCCTCTTATATGCATCCTCGATATATCCACAAAGCAAAGGGAAAAATATGGAATTTGCGTTTTTGATAACCCGTATATTTATGCCCTCCAGGACTTCATCAACAGTCACCACTATATTCGCAGCAAGGATCTCTTCTTTGTCCCCTCTCCTTATGGCAAGCAACCTGTGGGATGCGATTTTGTCAACAGGTTCCCTGTAGTCATAATACATTGTATATTTGGTCGGCTCGTTTTCATAACCTGCCTTTGCCTGTGACACGATCTCTCCCTTTTTCATAAAAACCTCACGGACAAACTTCCTGAGATCGGCCATGTCAGCTATCATCTCTGCGCAGATATAACCTGCCCCCTCGTATGCCTGTTCTATGCTCAAAACCCCCTTCTCCTCGTCAAGAAACGGCCTTGCAATCTCGTCAAGGCTGCCATCAACTATATCCTGTACCATTATAATATCCGCAAGTGGCCCTAGGCCCTTCTCCCTTGCGGCAGTCGCCTTTGTCCTGCGTTTTGGTTTATAGGGAAGATAGAGATCTTCCAGATCCTGCTTGACAAGGCAGGATTCGATCCTTTCCTGAAGTTCTGGCGTAAGCTTGTCCTGCTCCCTGATGGAATTCAGGATGACTGATTTGCGGGCCTGCAGATCGACAAGATAATCGTAGCGGTCCTTAATCTGCCGCAACTGAACCTCGTCCAGTTGCCCCGTCCACTCCTTGCGGTATCTTGCGATAAACGGGATGGTATTCCCTTCTTCAAGGAGCGCAACCGTGTTTTGAATCTGCTCCTTCCTGAAAGGGAATTCTTTAAGTATCTGATTTAAAACAAAAGTATCCATTTATGCCTGCCCTGATGAAACACCCATGAATCTTCGATTCACAAAGGGGGATGAAAATCACCTTTTTCGTCATTCCTGCGAAAGCCGGAATCCAGGATTTTCAGATGAAACCATAATGGCCGAACACATCGGCCACTTCCATGAAAAAATGCATCCTGAATATATTTTAAATGTTATTGCCTTATTCGGTATTTGTCAAACTTCGCTTGATATTATGGCTTATTATTTAAGCTTGGTTGACAGTATCAAAGCTTAGTTGACAATAATTCATTCATTAATCTAAAATCAATCTCATGAAGTTTGAAAAATAATCACAATTACAAATCTCGTCACACATAAGGGAAGGAGGAAAAAGATGTTCAGGATCGAGGGACTTGACTCAAGGCTTCCATTGATACAAAACGCAGACCTTAACGGCAAGGTCGTACTGGTGAGGGTAGACCATAATGTAGTCAAACAGGGCGAGATAAAGGATCCTTACCGCATAGATCAGACGCTGGGAACACTTTACAATATTGTTGAGCGCGGGGGAAGGCCCATTCTGATGACGCATGTAGGAAGACCCAAAGATAAAAAAACGGGCAAAATCATCTGCGATGAGAAAGACTCTGTTGAGCCAATTGTCCAGTATATCGAAAGAAAACTCCATACAACCTTTCATGTGCCCAGGTTTTCTACAGATTCTGAAAAGGGCATACCCAGCATAGACACCTCTATAAATCTGGCCGTAAGAGATCTGAGGGATCATAAAATCGGCGGAATTTACCTTCCTAATACAAGATGGTTTCAGGGTGAAGAGGCAAAGGACGAATCAAGGCAAAGGTTTGCCCTCCAGCTTGCTGGTCTGGCGGATGTGTTTGTCAACGATGCATTCGGCTCATGGCAAAGCCATGCATCGACGTATGACATTGCAGAGATACTCCCGTCTTATGCAGGCTATCTGATGCAACAGGAGATCCAGAACCTGAATTATGTCCTGAATCCCAACCGGCCTTTTCTGGCTGTAGTGGCCGGTTCCAAATATGACACAAAGATTCGGCCCCTCAAAGCCCTGTACGAAAAGGTGGATCACCTTATTCTGGGAGGGGTGATCTACAATACATTTCTATGCGCAAAATACGGTATCTTTATAAATGGTGTGGAAGAGGAGGACATCAACGCGGCCAAAGACCTGGTGGCCAAAGACAAGGCACAAAAAAAGATTCTGGAACTGCCATGCCTTGTGGAATCGGACATATTAAACGGGAAGATACCAGGAAAATACCGCACGGTATGTATCGATGATTTCCAGCAGGGAAAGAAATACGGATACTTTTTGGATGTGGCAGCGGAATCCTTTAAAGAGCCAAAGGTGCTTGATGTCATCTCAAGGGCAAAAACCATATTCGTGAATGCGGTCATGGGATTCACGCCTAATTTCCCGGAAGGCTCCGAAGCCTTGGATCGCACAATAGATGAAAATACTGAGGCAATGAAGCTCTATGGAGGAGGAGACACGCTTCAGGAGTTCAAGAACCTCTGCCCAGGTCTATATCTGGCCATTCTTGACAACAGCAAATACTATTTCTTCACAGGCGGAGGCACTGTTCTAAAGGCCATCGAGGAAGGCACCCCGTACGGCCTGGAACCTGTGAATGTCCTGATGAAAAGTTGACAGGCCCGGCTCCCGCGGGATGCATGAAAAGATATCTCTGCAAATCTTACCTTACAAAGGTGTATTATAAAGGCAATGACAAGGGCGATTGGCAGGGCGATGATAAAGTTGTCCAGCAATGGTGACTGAAATTCTTGAAACTAAATGCAAATAATGCTATAACCTTTTTGTACGAAAATAAAACTCATTATTTATTTTCGTTCTCTGTGGAGTCGCAAAGCGGCATAAGGGTTTGTTCCGAAAAAAACCTTATTGTTTATTTTCGTTCTCATTGGCGCTACAAAACGGCATGAGTGTTCGTTACAAAAATGAAACACCCTTGAATCTTCGATTCACAAAGGGATATTAAAATCAAAAACAAAGTATAGAGTCTGTCCGACAACTCATTTTTAACATGAAAAATTAATAGTATATTTAAAATTTCAATTTTAAAATTTAATATGCCTTATGATTTTTTCTTAAATTTTAAATTGCCGGACAGACTCTAAACATTACTGTTAAAATGCGCCCATAGCTCAGTTGGATAGAGCGCCGGACTACGAATCCGTAGGTCGCAGGTTCGAATCCTGCTGGGCGCACCTTATAAATCAATTAATCATGCGATATTTGATTAAATTGAACAAAATTTTTGGCCCCCTATTGGGCCCCCATCCTTATAAATTTTCCTGATTTAGTGTTTCCTGTAATAGGTTGATTGTCAAAAGAACTGGGCGTCCCGTCTTCTAAGGCAATAATCGCTTTATTGTTTTCTTTTTCTTTTCGTGACATATAGATTACCGATGAGTTTTTACAAGCAGCAACCTTTCAGAAGGTTTTCCCATAAATCACCTAAAGTGCGCTGGATTCATTAATAATTCGGAGTAGCATTATATAATAAAATGTATGCGGAAATAAAGGTCTATCCTCAGGGCATCCATTCTTGACAAATATTATAATACATTGTAAACATATAGCATGGTCCTTTATGAAGAGAACGTTAAAAAAGCAATTTCTAAAGGCACTTTGCAAAAAGCTGTTTTTGCAAAATTTAACAACGTCTTCATTGCGTTGGACGCAACCCACGATTTGAGCCTTTTTGATATTAAAAAGTTAAAATCGTCCGGAAAAAGGGCATACTATCGTGTGAGAAAAGGGAAATACAGAGCTATATTCTATATTGAGGATAATAGCTATTATGTTATATCAATTGCCAAGAGGGAGGAGGTATATAATAAATGGGAGTGATATCAATAAGATTGAATAAAGAGGAGGAAAAGATTTTAAAAAAATTATCCGAACATTTTCAGCAGGATAAATCGGCCTTAATAAAAAGATCATTGCAGGAAATGTACGAAGATATCATAGATTTGGATGAAATTAAAAAATTCGAAGATAAAGAACAAAAAGGGATGGCGTCTTTTTATACAGTAGAAGATGTTTCGAAAACGTAAATCATTACAAAGACTATTTTTTTACTTTATATTCGTAAAAGTATACGCCAATTTACCTCGTAGAATATACGCCGCTTGACATCTCCTTTCTCTTTAAAGGCCAATCCCAAAATACAATAGGCTGGACCAAGCCCTGGTTTGATTTTGGTTTGATTTTGCACCGTGTCAAGAGAACCGTCCCCTTGACAGTCGTTAAGGTTTGGTTGTTTGAATTTCTCAATATTATATGCCCCTCGGAGTATATCTGCCTTTGTGGATGCCTCAATACCCCTAGCAATAGTTAAACCATGAGCTAATTCCGCGGCATTATATCCATAACTCCCCTGAACGGTTTATAGATGCATATATAGGAAATTATTTAGAGGAGGAGATCGCAGCAAAGGCACTAACAAGAAATATACCATCATTTAACCGCTTTCTCGAAGTGGCAGCCATCTCTAATGGTGAAATCATAAACTACAATAATGTTGCCAGCGAGTGTGGCGTAAGAGCGCCCACAGTCAAAGGTTATTTTCAGATCCTTGTAGATACCCTTATTGGAAGATTCCTCCCCGCATATAGAAAAACAATGAAAAGACGTCTGATCCAGGTACCAAAATTCATCTTTTTTAATATAGGAATCGTTTCTCAATTAACACATCGTGGACAGGTTAAGGAAGGATCGGTATAATGGACTGGATTTTTCGGACCAGTAGTTAAGTTACACGGCAAATGCTAAACTCAGGCAAAAGGGGGTCCGAAAATGAGGAGGA
>JAFGSM010000220.1 GCA_016934595.1 bacterium
CGAAAAAAGTAACTTTGATGATGAAAAACCAAGATTATATCGTCAAAATATATAACAAATTTATAATGTTAAACTTATTTCTATGGGCATTTTAGACTTTTTACGAGGCCATCATTCTTGGTACGAAAATAGATTCTATTTTCATGATTCGTGGTGCCGCTAAAAAGCGGCATGGGCATTTACCATGAAAATACATCTTCATTCACGGGGACGGCCAATGTATGTTTGGCTATGATGTTTTAACTTAAAATCTTTATCACCATTCAATCTCCTCTACATCAACAGGATTAGGATTCTCTGCAATCTCCCTAACCCTGCCGTCCCGCATAACAATCACACGGTCCGCCATCTTTGAGACCGCCATATTATGAGTGATCACAACCACAGTGGTACCAATATTCCTGTTTATCTCCCTGAGCTGATGAAGCACAACCTTGCCTGTTGATATATCCAGCGCCCCTGTAGGTTCGTCGCACAGCAGGATTTCAGGCTGTTTAGCCAGCGCCCTCGCCATCGCCACCCTCTGCTGCTCCCCTCCGGAAAGCTGGGATGGAAAATGACCGGCCCTGTCTGAAATGTCCACCTTCTGCAAGGCATCCATCGCATCCATAGGTTCTGCGGATATCTGTGTGGCCATCTCCACATTTTCGAGTGCAGTCAGATTGGGGATAAGATTGTAAAACTGAAACACGAACCCGATATTATTCCTGCGGTAATATGTCAACCTCTTTTCAGAATAAGCAGAAATATCCTCATTTTTAAAGACAACGCTCCCGCTAGTCGGTGTGTCAAGCCCCCCTATTATGTTCAAAAGCGTGCTTTTTCCGGATCCGCTCGGCCCAAGTATCACAAGGAACTCCCCGGATTTTATTGAAAGATCGACACCCCGCAGCGCGGGCACAATAACCTCCCCAACCAGATACTCCTTGACCAGACCGCTTATTCTGAACAACTCATCTTTATATACATGTCTCATAAGGAAATCCCCAGTTTCCAGAAACCTCTATCTATTCTACCATCATATTTGATGGATTCGTAACAAGTCAATTTTACCTCATTTTTTCATTACATGCTTGACAATGAATCCAGCGTTTTCAAGTTTTTATGGATCCGGCTTTTCCGGAGTTACAGGATGGACGGCTTTTTACGAAACCATCAAAGTTGATTATACCTCACAAAATATCTATCATTGACTACTCATGGTTGTTGTCGTATTGTGTTATATTGTGCTTGTAATATTAGATCATTTGAAGAGATTATGTCCGAGCCTCGCCGAAGCGTGAAATACGCCAACATCTTCCCTGATGAAAAAGGCTGGGGCTAAACTGTGGTCAAAATTATGCGATTCGAATTTTCCACATCCATGCGTATTATCTTTGGATCAGGCGCTCTAAAAGAGATAGCAACAGTTTCGGCAGACATGGGGCGACAGGCCTTTGTGGTCACAGGCAGGTCTTCCTTCAGGGCAAAACCGCTCATTGACCTGTTGAACTCCGCAGGAAAAGAGTGTGTCCTCTTCCCTGTTGAAAAAGAGCCGACCGTAGATATCATCCGCTCAGGCTTAAAAAAGGCAAAAGATTCGGGTTGTAACTTTGTTGCAGGATTCGGCGGAGGAAGCGCCATAGACACAGCGAAGGCGGTTGCAGTCCTTATGACCAATGGAGGCGACCTTTTCGATTATCTTGAGATTATCGGGAAGGGACTGCCTCTCACAAATCCTCCTGTTCCATGGATTGCCATTCCGACAACAGCAGGAAGCGGCGCAGAGGTGACCATGAACTCTGTCATTGCATCTCCAGAGCACAGGATCAAGGTAAGCCTGAGGAGCCGGCTGATGCTTCCCAGCATAGCGCTGATAGACCCCGAACTGACCTGCAGCCTGCCGCCTCAAATAACGGCAAACACAGGTCTTGACGCCCTAACCCATCTAATGGAGGCTTACGTTTCCAATCGGGCAAATCCCATGACAGACACCTTATGCAGGGAGGGAATAGTCCGGTCTTCCACGTCTATTCTAACCGCATTTAAAAATGGAAACGATGCGCAGGCACGCGAGGACACGGCCATTGCCTCACTTTTTGGCGGACTTGCCCTGGCCAATTCTAAACTCGGCGCAGTGCATGGGATAGCAGGTCCCCTTGGAGGGATGTCGGATGCCCCGCATGGCGCGACCTGTGCCTGCCTTTTGCCCCATGTGATTGCTGCAAACGTAAAGGCGCTGCAAGACAGATTGCCTGAATCAAATGCGCTGAAAAGATACGACGAGATTGCCCAAATCCTCACCGGGAATGTTAAGGCCAAATCAGAAGACGGCATCAAATGGTTGGAGGATATGCGCCGTGAACTTGGAATACCCACGCTTGCCAAATATGGATTAAAACAAACGGATTTTTCTGCCCTGGCTGAAAAGGCCCTGAATGCAAGCAGCATGCAGGGAAATCCTGTCAGACTTCAAAGGGATGAGATAGAGGAAATACTTTTAAGGTCGCTTTAGAATTGGGAAAATGAATTTTGCCTTCGGCAATTTTTGGTTTACAAAGATGTTTTGAAATTCCGATACATTAAATTAGCGCCCTTCGGGCGGACTTTGTTAAACCTGCCCGAAAACCCGCATGAAAAAAATGAAAATTCCTATGCGATTGAATTATCTGCCAAGCCATTGAGGATAACATCCTTTTGATATATAATTCTTTTTTTTAAACATGCCTTTATGCACAGGCGGACCATACTGTTACCGTCCGGACCGGTTTTCAACCTTATTCTTAAACTCGCATGCAGCAGAAAGGTTTTTTCACAAATATGTAAGGGGGGATGATGAATATGTCTAAAAAATGTTTATTTGTCTTTTTGTTTTTCCTTGCTATCTTTATAATCGCAGGGGTGTGGCTATCGGTTAAAAAGCTGGAAACGCAGCCCCCCATAATCAGACCAACAGAAGAGATAAAATTCCTCAGAAAGGCGAAAAACCTTGAATATGAATTTGAGGACACCGGCAGCGGTCTTCGAAGCGTAGAGATCTTCTTGTCGCAGAATGATACCCAAAAGGATATACACAGCGAAAAGATCAACAAAAGCCTCATGTGGAAAATAAACGAAATTTCGAAATCAAGGGTTATGGTCACCATTGATCCCGCAAAGATGAAATTGAAGGAGGGGGATGCGACTTTTCATGTGATTGCGTATGATTTTTCATGGCGCAATGGGTTCCGAGGGAATCAGGCCATCCTGCAACAATCGTTTATTTTAGACAGAACTCCTCCAAGCCTCTCCACCATAAGCAGGCAGCATTACCTGAACCAGGGAGGAACCGGATTCATAGTATATGAAACATCCCAAGACTCTTCAAGGAGCGGGGTCTATATAAATGACAAATTTTTCCCGGGTTTTTCGGCAGGCTCAGAAAAGAATCCCCTTGTCCATGTCGCCTTTTTTGCAATTCCATTTGATCAGGGCCCAGATCCGCAATTGGAGCTTTTCGCCCAGGATGAGGCCGGAAACGAAACAAGGACAGGATTCCACTACATGATATTAAAGAAAAAATTTAAAAAGGACTCACTCCCCATATCAGAAGGCTTTCTCAAGAAGAAGATCCCTCAATTTTACAAGATAGATGAGGATCTGCGGGAAATGCCCATGGATGCAGCATTTTTAAAGATAAACAACGAGATGAGGAAGGCCGACCACGCAAGGATATTTGAGATATGTCAAAAAACCGATACAAAAAAACTATGGGACGGCGTCTTCGTGAGACTACCCAATGCCAAACCCTGCGCATTATTTGCAGATCATCGCTCTTATATTTATGGAGACAAAAAGATCGATGAACAGATCCATCTGGGGATCGATCTTGCTTCCCTGGCCAACTCCTCTGTTCCTGCTGCAAATAGCGGGATAGTGATATATGCAGGCGAGATCGGCATCTATGGGAAAACCGTCATAATAGATCATGGCCAGAACCTTTTTTCCATGTATGGTCATCTCAACTCTTTCGCCTGTTCTGAAAACAGCGTAGTAAAAAAGGGAGACATCATTGGCAAGACCGGCGAGACCGGATGGGCAGGCGGCGATCACCTACATTTCTCGATGATAGTTGGAGGCGAGTTCGTCAATCCGATCGAATGGTTTGACAGCCACTGGATAAAGGATAATATATACCTCAAATTGGAGGACCTGTAAAGAGATGTCAAATGTCAAGCAGGGTAATTTTATTCTACCCAAATTTCATAAAAAATTCAGGAGGTTATTTAAAAAAGTGGACAATCTCTCGTCTATTTGATACAA
>JAFGSM010000221.1 GCA_016934595.1 bacterium
ATCGGCTCGGCCAGCAACGGATTGCCCGGAACGGAACCATGAGGCCGGCGGAGCATTTCCAGGGTGAGCGACGGCGGCAACGTGCCGGGATTCCAGACCTCCAGCCGGTCGGCGAAGAGCATGACCTGTACGCTCCCGTTGCTGGTATAGTCCCTATGCGCGACTGCATTGACAATTGCCTCCCGTACCACCTCGGGCGGTATCTCGTATTCAACAGGAGCCTGTGTAGAATGTGCCCGTGTGCCCACCGCCAGGTTTATTTTTGACAGCACAAAATCCACCGACTGATCCACCATTTCAAATACCGTTCCTTTGTAAACCTGATACGATGGGATTGGTTTAGCCACCCGTGTGCCATGAAAGTGGGTGCACTTTACCTCTGATGACAGCAGGAGCCGTTGTGGGGCAGAGCCAAACAGCAAAATCGCAGCATGGGTTGGACGTCCCTCATGAATCAGGTTCAAGTGTGTCAGAACCTTTTTGACACTGGTTCCCTCGGCAAGAGGAAACCCACGGGCGCGCCTTGCCAAACGTAAAAATTGCCGGACTTTTTCCCCGGACACATCCCTCATGCTTGCATCCTGGCATACCGCAGTATCGAACGGGCCGATCCTTACCAATCCCTTCGCAGCCAGATATTCTACCAGACTGGCATAGACCGCAGCGATCAACTCGGCGGTGGTTGCAAAACGACGGCGGATGAGCTGACTTCCAGCCTTGAAAATCAGCGCCTGCATTTTGGGATGCCGTTTGCGGTCGTCTGCACCCTTGACAAATATCAACCGGTGCTTGTGCCGGGACGTAGCCAGGTCGAATTCCCTCTCAGTCGGCGAAACACCTTCCGCATCCTCAAAGCCATAGTCATAACCGAACAAGCCCAGGTATACATCACACCGCTCAACCTCGTCGAGATAGACATCCCCCGCCCTGCGATCGCCGGCAGGCACCTCCTCAAACAGAAACGGATCGATAAACCGTCGCATCAATGGATCACCCCGCAGGTAATCACGCAAAGCGGCCCGCTCCTCGGCGAACTCATTCTGTACACTGCTGATAAAGAGAAAAATCCGTTTCATACAAGTCTTGTCCTTCCAGTCAATAGCTCCTGGCGGCTATCCTTGCCTAAAGGGTGTTTTGCGCTGCCTTCAATTGTTTCTTTACGTCGGCCTGTTTGTCGAGCAGGCCAGCATAATTTTCCAGGGCCTGGCGCTCATCGGCGTATTCGGCATCCCGGCCTATCTCGTTGAGGCGGGCATTAATCCCCTTTGCCGTAATCCTTCGCTTGTCACCCTCCCCCTCCACCACCTTCTTCGATCCCCACCCTTCCGTACCCTGCTCTTTCTTGAATTCATCGAGCTGCTGGTCCAGGGCCGCAAGTTCGGTTTCAATCGCCTCGATGGCAGTCTGTTCTGCGGAGAAGTAGCGGGTGATCAGCAGCAGGGCAGGGATCAGGTCAGACTTGAATTTCTGCCTGCCTACCGTGAAATCGGGTTGTTCCTTGTGCTGCGAGGCATCCATGCCGCCGCGCAGCTCGTCACAGCTTTTCCAGAGGGAGCTATAGAGTTCGGATTTCTTCAGTGCCATAATTCAACCTTTTTGTGATTGAACTGCACAGATAAATTCTCTTTCATATCACAAGGCTTGCAGGGAGAATATTTTTGCGCATCAGGCGGCTTAATTTTTTCAAAGATTAATATATAAGCTAACATTTTGATATATCATTAAAATTATCAAAGGACGCGCAGTATGTCAAGAAATGAAAGGAGGAATGAAAAAAAGTAAGTGATAACTGCTTGCCTTATAAACGCTTGCCTTGACACTGATAACTGCTTGCCTTGAAAAAATTGGAAATTCTGCTTATACTTTTATCTCAAAAGCTATTACCTATCATTTATATACGACTATACCATTAATATAGGGATATACCAGACAATTTTCCCAGGGGGGTGAGAGATTATGTCAGTAGCATGCAGCCAGTGCGGTGAGATGTTCGAGGAATCAGACATAGTTACCATCAAGGGACTTCCTGTCTGCGCAACCTGTAAACCTTTCTTTCTCAAAAAGATACAGGAAGGGGATACCAGCGTTGCCGGCTTCGTTTACAAGGGCTTCTGGGCACGGCTAATAGCTGACTGGTTTGATGGGTTTATTTTGGGAATAATCTTTCAGGCCATCAACCTTTTCATCACCGTTCCCACTGCAAAATCCACATCCGATCCCTTTCATTTCTTGTCAGTTTTCTCCGTCTCTTTTTCCCTCTTTTTCAGCATTAACATCGCATTTTATGTATTCTTCAATGGAAGATACGGCGCGACTCCCGGCAAGATGTTAATCAAGGCGAAGATCGTCAACACAGATGGCACCCCCATCTCTTATACAAAGGCGCTCGGGCGCTTCTTTGCCGAAATCCTTTCTGCATTTACTTTTGGCATAGGATATATCATGGCTGCATTTGACAGCGAAAAAAGGGCTTTGCATGACAGGATCTGCGAGACACGCGTAATAAAGAAATGACCCAACTGGCATGCCATACGATAACCTGCCCCCGGTGTGGGTCGCCTCTTCCGCCTCAAGTCTTTAACGCTCCTTCGGATGTCTCCTGCCCAAACTGCGGGCTGGTTATGACAGCGACGCTCTATCCCCGCTTCTTCAATGCAGGGGATGTGCAAAAGGCAGTTTCCGGTGTTCCCATGGGGAGGGAATCAAGCTGCTATTTTCATCCTGAGAAGCTGGCGGTTTCCCTATGCTCCGAGTGCGGCAGGTTCCTCTGTTCCTTGTGCGAGCTGAATATAGAGGGCCGCATCGTGTGCCCCACCTGCCTTGAAAAACTCGATCAGGAGAAAAGGGTAAGCACATTCACCAGCGAGGTCGCCTTCACGGATGCAATATCACTAAGCCTGGCGCTGTTTCCGATGCTGATTTGGCCCATCACCTTCATCACCGCCCCTTTCACCCTGTTTTATATCTGGCGGCATTTAAAGGAGACAA
The DNA here is from genome assembly GCA_016934595.1 of bacterium. Lineage (GTDB taxonomy): Bacteria > SZUA-182 > SZUA-182 > DTGQ01 > JAFGSM01 > JAFGSM01. Next base: position 2,989 of record JAFGSM010000221.1, read on the forward strand.
AGCAATACATCATCCCAAGAAAAAGGTGGCGGTTCTACCTTGCCGGGCTGATCGCCTGTGTGCAGATCACCGCTTGGGCGATCCTTTTCACAGGTATATTTACAAGGATATAGCATGAGCCATACCCATGTAAAAAAGTTGAGCAAAAGCATTGGATTTTTCAGGCGAACGAACCTGTACAGCCTTGACAACCATCTTCTTGTGGAAAAGATAGGCGGGTATACCGCCGAATACCGGAGGTTTTTCTACGACGATATCATCTCTCTAATTGCCTATAAAAATCCCTACTGGAAGTTACACACACTGGCCGATGTAATTCTCATTTCCGGTATCCTTATTCTTATTGCCTCCCTTTTTGCCAGGAATTCCCTCGATATGGCAGCCGCTGTCTCCTTCTTCCTTGTGCCAGCCATGCTGTTCCTGCTTATCGATCTTCTCCTCGGGCCTACATCCAGAGGGCAGATACGAACAGTCACATCTACCGAGGATATCGTTTTTGCCAGACGCTACAGGAAGTCGAAAAAGGTATTGCAAACAATACATTCCCTTATCCAGGATCGCCAGGGACAGATCGACAGCGCATCCCTCACAGGAGAGAGCCTCGAATATATGGGCCCCATGTTCTGCTCGCCCGTCAGGAAACTTGAACAAAGGGGAGAGGAACAGAAAATCCCCGCCACCAAATACAATGCGCTATACTCCTTTTTTCTCATACTACTCTTCTTAGAGGTGATTGTAAGCGCAATCCAGATACAATTCCCTGGTGATATCGCCACGCTTCTCGGCACATACTCCGTTGCAGTCATGATCGTCAACCTGGTGGTGCTCTTTAAACAATGGGGCCTCTATATCAGGCCTCCCCTGCGGTTTCTTTCTTGGTCAACATTCCTCATGTTTCTCTCATCCATGTTTGTCAGCTCTATTATGGGGGCCGTCATCATTTTTGAAAAGGGGCTTATGCCTGAGGCACAATATGTGACACTCATTCAGACCGATCCCCGTTACATGACGATCAGGATGATCTACCTTGGCCTTGAGATTTTGATGGTAGTTATAGGGGCGGTGATAAGCCTGAAAGGACATCATTCGGTATATACAAAGGTAACGTGAACCTGTTATGACTCATCCGCATTCTGTAAAGGACACCCGCTGTCTTATACATCCTGAAAGGGAGGCGGCAGCGCTCTGCCTTTCCTGCGGCCAATATTTTTGCAGGGAGTGCGTAACTGAACATAAGGGAAAGGTACTGTGCACCCTGTGCCTTAACAAGGAAAAGGACAGCACTGCAAGGAAAAGAAGACTCCCCCGCCTAATCAGGGCAGGGCTTGCCATAATTACCGGCCTTATTGTATGCTATATACTGTTCTATTCCTTAGGTACCGTCCTGTCCTTAATCACGGACGCGTTTCATTGAATCAAAATTGATGGTCTCGTAAAAAGTATTTTTAATGATGAAAAACCAAGATTGATGGCCCAAAATAGATTGGCCACCCCCATGAATGAAAATGTATTTTCATGGTAAACACCCATGCCGCTTTTTAGCGGCACCACGAATCATGAAAATAGA
>JAFGSM010000222.1 GCA_016934595.1 bacterium
CAAATTATTTTAAATCAAATAACACCTTGTATGAAAAACCTGAATATTTATAACAAACCCTCATCAGGTTTATTTAGACGGGCTTGGATACTGATAACCGTGAACAAGGTCAACTGGGTCCGGCATAAGAGGACTTGTTGTTGACAGTTTTGCGCGTGGCGCTGGATCTGTCTTTGCAGGCGTATCAATAATCGTCTCGGTCCCGACAACCGGAGTTCCCTGGCTGTTTAATGCCAATGTTTGGCCATTGGCGATCTTGAATTGATCCTTTCCCCAGATGGCCTCAATTTCACCTGCAAGGCATATGACATCAGCCTTGTTCGTGTCATTCTGCAAAGTTAATAATACCTTGTCACCCTTTTCCATTATAACCTGAACCTCTCCAAACTTAAGGATAGCTATACCATCAAGACATTCCAGTGTTGATCCCGCAGGGATCTCTGTAAGATCCTGAGGCATTTTGTAGGTTGTTGTGATATTTCCTGGATCGGTCACCGCAACCTTGCCTGTGTAAATCAACATCTCTGCGGCTGTATTTGCCGAGGCCGTTGATAAGGATATAAAAACACACAGGCTTACAAAAACCACAATGCAAGCATAAAATCTTTTTGACATACCCTACCTCCTCCTTCTATTAAGATTTAGTTTTAAATATGACCTTTACCTTATACCCGAAATCTATCTGACTGAAAATCTGCGTGTTTGTGAACAACAGCTTGTGAACAACATCGCTGATATCCGTTCATGCATCACTAGGCTAATTATAAAAACAAAATTTTATTTGTCAAGCCCTTCGAAGAATTTCAAAAAAACATCACCCCCAAATGCCTGCAACCGCATGTTCACAATATCGGCATCTCCCCCCTTTTAGTTCGACCCTTATAACCGCATATCCCCTCCTTTCAATGATTAGTTTGCGGCAATTTGAGCAATAAGTATTTTCAGCCTCGTGGCCTGACCGCAAATTGCCAATGTAAACAAAATGGAGACCTTCTTCCATAGCTATATCCCTTGCCATTTCCAATGTCTTGACAGGAGTCGGAGGAAGGTTCTGTAATTTATATCTGGGATAGAATCTGGAAAAATGAAGCGGGACTTCAGGACCCAGTTCGTCCCTGATCCATTTAGACATCTTTTTTATATTTTCGGGTTGGTCATTCTTTGTAGGGACTATAAGGTTTGTTATCTCAAGATGGGTCGCGCTCTTTTTTATTTGCTTAAGCGACTGTAGCACAGGTTTTAGATCTCCCCCGCATATATCCTTGTAATATCCCTCTGTGAAACCTTTAAGATCGATATTGGCTGCGTCAATGGAATCAAGCAGCTCAGACAAAGGCTCTCTGTTTATGTATCCATTCGAGTGGGATATGTTCATAAGCCCGGCTTTATGCGCCATTTTTGCCGTATCAAGCATATACTCAAAAAAAATAGTAGGTTCCGAATATGTATATGCTATCATACGGCAGCCCTTTTCTTTTGTCATCCGGATAATCTCACCAGGACTGACTTCCATATATTTGCCATCTTCAGGACGTGCCTGAGATATCTGCCAGTTCTGGCAAAAAAGACACCTCATGTTGCACCCCACAGTTGCCAGGGAAAAGACATCCGAACCCGGCAGGACATGAAAAAGCGGCTTTTTTTCTACAGGATCAACATGTAATGCGCATGGTTTGCTATGTGTAAGCGCATAATAAAAACCGTTCCGGTTTTCCCTGACGCCGCATTCTCCCCTCTCCTTCTGAGAAACAATACACTCATGAGGGCAAAGAAGACACTGCACCGCTCCCGCATCCAACTTCCTGTAATATTTAGCCTCTACTATCTTGCCGGAAACATCCGGGTTGTCTTTCAAAATCCAGCCTGCGGCATCGGCAGTCGAAAAAAGCGCTATATATCCTATGGCAAGTAAACTTTGATGACCCAGCGCCTCTAAAAACTCTTTTCTGGTGACATCATCCTTCAATAAATCTTTAAGGCTACAAGGCATATCTTAAAAAGATAACCTTCTTTTGAGATATTATAGATATAATAAAGAATAATCCAAAACGGATATAAATGCAAATTGCTAAAAAAAATTGCTAAAAAGGCAAGTCAAAAATCTTATCTTGCCCTTTTTGCCATCTCCTCTTCGAAAAATTTTTGATACAATACGTCCCATTCCTGGCTTCCTTCCAAAATCTTACGGGAATAACTGGAAAGCTTTTCCCGTATGACCTCATCTACCACCTCCTCCATCTGCAATTCCTGTGTTATTATCCTCACAATATCCAGCCGCACCAGATTTGAATCCTTCAGCAACTCAATATTCGAAGCCTCTTCAATAGCATTGATAAGTAAATGTGAGAGATGATTGATCTTTGCCCTGCTTAGTCTCATTTATTCGGTCCCTTGAACCTGTATTCTTTGACAGTGTCTGTCTGGAAAAATACTCATTATCCATTTATTCTTATTTAAAAGAAACAATACTTATTTTGCATTATAGAATAAGGTTTCGCTCCTTTGCAAGTTTTTCCTTGACCATCCGGAACATCTTGTGATACTCAATGCTTCCCTCCCTTATCTGGGAGGAATGCTCGTCAAGAATCTTATGTACTTCATCGTTCAGCCTGTCTTCGATCATCAAGTCGTCAACAATCAGCTTGCGGAGCATGGCCTTGAACTCTTCGGCATCCTGACATTTAACAGCCTCTGCATTAGCAAGTTCTTCTGCAATCCTTGTGACTATGGCCTCGATTTGTTGTTTTCGCAATTTCACTGCGTTATACCCCCTTATCTTTTATTCCATATTTCCTTAAATCCTTCTCTATTTCTACGATTATCTTGCCTGCAAATTGACCATACGCAGATTAATTATATGCCCTGATGACCGATTTTTCAAACCGTTATTTAACCGTTATTTAAACCCTGTACGGATCCATCTCTTTCCTTGGCATAGGGGAAACCCTTATCCTTTCTCCAAATTCCTCCTCTTTTCCAAAGACGATTTCCACCTCTGATCCGGCCCGAAAATCAGCATATCCTGCCGTTATAGAGGCGGCAAGCCTTATCATAGGAGAATTCTTAAGGAGATTATTCCTGCCGATTATGACAGCCACCGGACCAGGAACCGAAACAGTCTTTAACAACAGGTCATCTTTCCCTGCCAGGTTCATGATCATCTCATTATCTTCATGATCCCTTCCAACCACCAGCCTTGATCCATAAGTCAGTTCAAAATGACGTCCGATCTTGAGCCATCTTACTATATCAGGGCACAACCTGCCTTTGTCTATAAAAGGTCTCAGCCTGTTTGCAAAATTGACATCCGTCAACATGCATCCCCCTGAAGGGGTTGAATATGTCTGCAGATTCATGGCCCTCGCCATTGAAAACTGCCTCTTCCTTGACCTGCCAGAAAAATCAAGCAGCCTCTCCCTGTCTATCAAACCCTCATTTTCCATATCTGTAGGGGGGAGAAGCCTTGCTGACAGGGGCCGGAGCAACTTGCCTGAAAATCCGGCCTCCTTTTCTATAAGCCTCAATGTGTCCTTCCTCTGGGACATGGGCCTTTGCCCCAGAACCTCCCCTGTAAATACAAAATCCGTCCCCTCTTTTTCCATATACAACCTTGCCTCGGAAAGCATAATTATCTTGCAGTCGATGCAAGGATTGAGGTGTTTTCCAAAACCATGCCTCGGAGATGCAAGCGCCTCTAAGAATCTTTCTGTTATATCAAGGATTTTAAGGTCTACCTTCGGATATCCCTCAAACACTGGCACATCATGCCTTATGTCGAAAAAAGGCGTCCTGAAACCTATGGCCTCCACATAACAGCCCAGATCGAGCATAAGCTTTATCGCCAGGATGCTGTCGAGCCCGCCGGAATAAAGCGCAACTGCTTTTAAAACCTTGCCCATTTAACCGATTATGGCCGAATTTTTAATTGGCCACCCCCGCAGATGAAAAATGTGTTTTCATATTGAGAATTATCACAGGGCCAGATATAGAAGGACAACCCCTATTATCATTATTATCAGGCCCATGGCCCTAAGATGAGAATTTTCCATATCCAAAATCACCCGGATCAGATCCTTGAACCTTCCTGGAAACATAAAATATGGTATGCCCTCTATGATCATTACCATTGCCACAACAGATAAAAAGTACTTCATATCCCCTCCGTTATATTTCTATGTTGTCTTTCTCTATATTATCTTTATTATCTTTTCTCTCTATAACATTTTTCCATTCAGGCGTTTTCGTCCAGGACATTTCTTAAATACTTGCCGGTAATGGAACCGCTCTCTGCTGCTATTTCCTCAGGAGCGCCCGCTGCCACAAGATATCCCCCTGCATCCCCGCCCTCAGGGCCTAGATCTATTACGTAGTCCGCACACTTTATCACATCCAGATTATGTTCTATAACCACTATAGTATTGCCTAATTCTACAAGCCTCTCCAGAACCTGAAGGAGACGCTCTATATCAGCAAAATGGAGGCCGGTGGTGGGCTCATCCAGTATGTATATGGTGCGGCCCGTTGCTTTTCTGGAAAGCTCTTTTGAAAGCTTAACCCTCTGGGCCTCTCCACCCGAGAGGGTAGTGGCTGGTTGTCCCAGCTTTACATAACCCAGGCCTACATCCGCCATGGTCTGCAACCCCTTTTTCAATGGAGGGATTGAAGCGAAAAACTCCAATGCCTCATCTACTGTCATATTAAGCACTTCCGAAATATTTTTGCCCTTGTATCTTATCTCCAGGGTCTCATTGTTGTATCTCTTTCCATGACAGTCCCCGCATGTGACATAGATGTCTGGAAGAAAATGCATCTCTATCTTTATCAGGCCATCGCCTTCACATGCCTCGCACCTTCCCCCTTTCACATTAAAACTAAACCTGCCCTGCGTATATCCCCTCATCCTCGACTCAGGCACCTGAGAAAAAAGGCGGCGGATATGGTTGAATGCGCCTGTGTAAGTGGCAGGATTCGATCTCGGTGTCTTGCCTATTGGCGATTGATCTATATCCACTATCTTATCCAAACCCTCGGCACCCTCTATGCACCTGTGTGCACCAGGCCTCTGCCTCGACCTGTGAAAACAGCCGGCAAGCGCCCGGTAAAGGATATCTATTATCAAGGTGCTTTTCCCTGCCCCTGAGACCCCTGTGACACAAACAAACATACCCA
>JAFGSM010000223.1 GCA_016934595.1 bacterium
AGAAATTTGGAAACTCGATAATTGGTATAGAGTTATGGGCTCTCTATCGCATTTTAGACTATCTGTGAAATCGAACATTATTTACTGATTCAAAATGAGTTTCCAAATTTCTGTTTAAAAGAAAGCGGTCATAATGAGAATTGCTGATTTTATCTTGATAATCATTTTTTTATGCTTATAAAAATATGTATATTCAGAAATCAACTTTGACGTAAGTATAAGGCAAGAGTATAATTAAACCAAAAGGTAAAAGCTAATATTTTATAAAACATGGATATCAGAGAGAACGTCAGTATAGTCAAAGACCGGATCTGTAAGGCTGCCTTTCAAGCCGGACGTAACCCTGAAGACATATTGTTGATAGCGGTTACGAAAAATGTTGAGGCAGACGCCATAAAGGCAGGCATAGAAGCAGGCCTTACAGATTTCGGGGAGAACCGTATCCAGGAGGCTGAGGGAAAGATACCGGAGCTTGGACATGACGTCAAATGGCATTTTATAGGGCACTTGCAGACAAACAAGGTCAGGAAGGCTGTAGAACTTTTCGATATCATCCATTCTGTGGATTCTCTTCATCTTGCCTCTGAGATTGAAAAGAGGGCCTCGGTTGCTGGAAAATGCCTGCCGGCGCTCTTGCAGGTTGATCTTGGAGGCGAAGATACCAAGTCCGGTTTTTCAAGGGAAGGGATTTTGGAGGTATTGGATCAGGTGGCAGGATTTGATCACATCAGGATAAAGGGATTGATGACCATCCCTCCCTGGTCTGAGGATCCGGAAGGATCAAGGCAGTACTTCAGAGATCTTGCAGCGCTTAAGGAGGAAATCTTTTCAATGCATATACCGGGGATAAACATGGAGCATCTATCCATGGGTATGAGTCATGATTTTGATATTGCAATTCAGGAGGGCGCAGATATGATAAGGGTTGGGACAGCCCTTTTTGGGGCAAGGTGCAGGCTATGAAAGGGGCGGCAAAGAAGGTGACAGGCAGCATAGCGTTCATCGGAGCCGGAAATATGGGCGAGGCCATCATTCGGGGGCTGATAGAGTCAGATCTATTACATCCGGATAAAATTATTGCCTCTGATACGAGAAAGGATCGTCTGTCATATCTGGAGACAAGGTACCGGATCAGCACAGCTCCGGATAACCTTAAGGCGATCGAAAAGGCAAAGATAATACTCCTTGCGGTCAAGCCTCAAAACATTTTAAAGGTTGCAGAGGAAATCTCCAAATATATCGCACCCGATATGCTGGTGATCTCCATAGCCGCGGGGGTAAGCCTGGCAAGATTAAACGGGCTTCTTGGCGGGACTAACCGCATCGTGAGGGTAATGCCCAATACACCGGCCCTGGTGCTTCAGGGGGTAACCTGTGTATGCACGGATGATGCAGATAATGGTGATATTGAGACCGTGGAAGCTATATTTAAATCCATAGGCAAGGTGGTATTTGTTGAAGAAAGACACATGGATGCAGTGACAGGGCTTAGCGGCAGCGGCCCTGCATATTTTTTTCTGATTTTAGAGGCGCTGGCTGATGGAGGCGTAAAGATGGGTCTTCCCAGGACGGTTGCGCTTGATCTGGCAGTGCAGACCATGAAAGGGTCCGCTGCATTGATCGCTGAATTTGCCAGGCATCCTGGCGAATTGAAGGATATGGTTGCATCGCCCGGAGGCACTACAATATGGGGCCTGCATGCACTGGAGAAAATGGGTGTCAGGGGCGCCCTTATAGAGGCCGTGGAATCCGCGACATTGCGGTCAAGGGAGTTGGGGAAAAATTAGCATTCGGCGCTCGTATTTATACCCCATACTGGAATAATCCGGGCTTTGGATTTTTGGGTACGAATAAAGTTTAATGTAAGTTGCGCAGTGAAGATGCAATTTTAAGGGTTACAATATGGCTTTATCTCCGGAAGGGGTCTTTCTGTCAGAGACACCTGATGGTGTCGTCCTGAATATCAGGGTAATTCCCAATTCCAGCAAGAATATGATATGCGGGCCTCAGGGGGATTGCATCCGTATCAAGATCGCCTCAGCCCCTGTCAGGGGAAAGGCAAACGAGGAATGTGTAAAATTGCTGGCAAATCTTTTTGACATCAAGAAATCCCGGGTCATACTTTTAAGGGGAGAAACAGCCAGGAATAAACAGGTTTTGCTTGAAGGTATAAGCAAGGAAGATGTGATCGGGAGGCTAAAAGGATGATCGAACCAATCAGATGGTCAAAAGAGGGCGTCAGGATATTGGATCAGACGCTTTTACCTTCCAGGGTGGAATATGTTATATGCAGGGATTATCATGAGGTTGCTGATGCCATCCGCACTATGAAGATTAGAGGCGCTCCTGCCATAGGCATTGCAGCGGCAATGGGAGTGGCGCTGGGGGCGAAAGGTATAGATGAGGAGGACAGGGACAGGTTTTTTCATGAATTTGGGCGCGTATGTCAGGAGTTTCTTTCAACGAGACCTACTGCGGTAAATCTGGCATGGGCAATAAACAGGATGAAGGCCGTCATTTGCAAGGAAGGTGAATTTTCTCTTGAATGTGCCAGGGAGTCGCTTCTATGTGAAGCTTTGCGTATATTGGACGAAGATATCAGGACGAATATGCTTATCGGGAAACATGGCGAGGCGCTTATTAGTTCAGGCCAAAGGATACTTACGCATTGCAATGCAGGGGCTCTGGCTACAGGCGGATACGGCACGGCTCTTGGAATTATAAGGGCTGTATGGGATGCAGGGAAAAGGATAAGCGTGTTGGCGGATGAAACCCGCCCGGCGCTTCAGGGCGCCAGGCTCACCGCATGGGAATTGATTCAGGATGACATACCTGTAACCTTGATTACAGACAACATGGCAGGTGAATGTATGCGCAGGGGTATGGTGGATGCGGTCATCGTTGGCGCTGACAGGATTACGACCAGAGGGGATGCCGCAAACAAGATAGGCACTTATACCCTTTCAGTGATGGCAAGGACTCACAACATCCCATTCTATGTGGCAGCCCCTGTTTCCACCATTGACTTTGATCTTGAATTGGGTGATGATATACCCATTGAGGAAAGGGGCTCAGAAGAGATCACCCATATAAATGGGAAGAGGATTGCGCCAGAGGGTATAGGTGTGTTCAATCCTGCATTCGATGTAACCCCCGCCCGCCTTATTTCCGCCATAATTACTGAAAAGGGCATTATAACTCCGCCTTATGAAGATTCGATATACAAATTGAAACACTCATGAATCTTAGATTCACAAAGGGGGAATGAAAATACCCAGAAGGGATTTTCAGAAAAAGACAAGGAGGTATGCTATAAAAGAGGGGAATAAGAGATTTGCTGGAATAATTCTGGCGGCAGGGGAAAGCACCAGGATGAAGTCGGATAAGCCTAAGGTGCTTCATACCCTTCTTGGGCGTCCTATGCTTGATTATGTCATTCAATCGGTCAGGGATAGCGGGGCAGACAGGATACTGGTGGTTATAGGTTTTGAAGGGAATAGGGTTGCGGACACATTCAAAGATTCTGGGGTGGAGTTTGTTATACAGAAAGAGAGATTAGGCACGGCACACGCCGTGATACAAACGTCTTCTGCTTTAAGCGGATTTGATGGCGATTGCCTTATCCTTTGCGGGGATACTCCCCTCATACAAGCTCAAACTGTGAAAAAAATATTAACAAAACATTTTAAAGAAGGGGCAGGATTGACCCTTCTTACAGCCAATTTGAGTAATCCTGCCGGTTATGGAAGGATCCTCAGGGATAATAGAAACAGGGTGTACGGGATTGTAGAGGATAAAGATGCAACGCTTGAGCAGAAAGGGATCACAGAGATAAATACCGGAGTCTATTGTTTTAAAACAGGTATATTGTTTGACCTTTTAAGCAACGTTGGAAGGGATAACAAGCAAGGGGAATATTATCTGACAGATTGTGTCGGTCTAGCCAAAGAGGCAGGCATAACGATCGCCGATTATGTGGTTCCGGAACCTGAAGAGATCGTAGGGGTGAACACTATGGAGGAATTGGCAAAAGCCGAAGAACTTCTGAAAAAAAGTTTGATGATAAAAGTGCCCTGCTGATTTTTTCGTCTGAAAATCCCTTCTGTGTATTTTCATTCCCCTTTGTGAATCGAAGATTCATGGGCGTTTCATTATATCATTTGCGGCGCTAATGCCTTATGTTCTGATTTTGAATGAAGCTGTGAATGAAATCAGCAATTCTCATTATGACCAATTTCCATGCCATATATTGTATATTCAGATAGAATAAATATTATATATTGTGTTAAAAAGCGTCATAATGA